>URSE01000024.1 GCA_900550455.1 uncultured Veillonella sp.
GATCTCACAACTGTAACGGAACTAAATGCCATTGCTGTGCCTGCAATCATAGGATTTAATGCACCGATGGCAGCCAATGGAATACCAATGCAGTTAAAGATCAATGCCCAGAATAGATTTTGTTTAATATTAGTCATAGTCTTACGGCTGAGGCGTACTGCTTGTACTAGTGTGTGTAAATCATTTCTTACAAGAACGATATCTGCTGCCTCTACGGCAATATCTGTACCACTACCGATAGCAAAACCAATATCTGCCGTTACAAGAGCTGGTGCATCATTGATACCATCACCAACCATGCCCACTACCAGACCTTTATCTTGTAACTCTTTTACCTTGCTAGCTTTATCTTGAGGCAAGACTTCTGCAATAACGTGAGTAATACCTGCTTGTTTAGCAATATATTGAGCTGTACGGCGATTATCACCGGTAAGCATCCACACATCGATACCTTGAGACTGTAATTCTTTTACCACCTCAATAGTTTCTGGACGCAATTCATCCTCTACAGCCCATAATGCACTGATCACACCATCTACAGCGAGAACAGATACGGAAGCACCTTGTTCTTCATAGTGTAGAATATCATCTTGGACGGCACTTAGATCATAACCTAATTCAGACATCCAACGGCTATGACCAAGTTGTACAGATACACCTTGATAAGCACCTTGTAAACCTTTACCAGGCACATCACCAAAGCTTTCTAGTTCTATAGCTTTACCTTTATAACCATGATCTTCGCCATAATAAACCATGGCCTTTGCAATTGGATGCGATGTACCACTTTCAAGGGCCATCATAAGGGACATATTTCTACTTTCATCACCATTATAATTTTTAAAAGCCGTTACATCGAGAACACCTTGCGTAAGAGTGCCAGTTTTATCCATAACGATAGCATCGAGTTTACCAGCTTTTTCAAGATATTCCGCACTCTTGATGAGAACACCATGCTCCGCACCTAAGCCAGAACCTACCATAATAGATGTTGGTGTAGCGAGACCAAGCGCACAAGGACAAGCGATAACAAGCACTGCTGTAGCATTGATGAGAGCTACATTAACAGAATCGCCTACAATAAAATACCATACAAGGCCAGTCAATACAGCGAGGCCAATAACGATAGGCACGAAGTATTGAGCTACGATATCTGCAATACGTTGAATACTTGCTTTAGAGGTTTGAGCTTCCTCTACGACTTTAATGATTTGAGAGAGCATTGTATCGGAGCCGATACGTTTTGCTTCCATTGTGAAAGCACCGCTCAAGTTAATAGTCGCCCCAATTACCTCGGAGCCTACTTGTTTTTCTACAGGCAAACTTTCACCGGTAAGCATAGCTTCATCTACAGTAGAATAGCCGTCAGTAATTGTACCATCCACAGGGATTTTTTCGCCTGCTCTAACTTGTAAAATATCGCCGGCTACTACCTTAGATGTAGGAATATCTACAAACTCACCATCCCGCAATACATGAGCCGTTGCCGGTTGTAAGGCAATCAATTTTTGAAGTGCCTCTGAGGTACGCCCTTTTGCAATCTCTTCTAAGAGTTTACCAAGAAGGATAAAGGTAATGAGCCATGCAGAGGTTTCAAAGTAAATACCCTGTGGGCCTAGCTCTGGATGGAACTGCCAATTATAAATACTAAATAGATAAGCAACAGTCGTCCCCATTACAACGAGAACATCCATGGTAAGGGCACCATTCTTTACCGCACTCCACGCACTCTTATAGAACATAAGGCCAGGGCCGAACTGAGCAATGGTAGCAAGAATGAACTCTACCCATACTGGCAAGGCTTGAATGCCAAAACGATGTAATGTCATGTTAATCATCATCGGTACGGCCATACAAGCAGCAATGATAAGACGCGTAATATGAGGTTTTAAATTAACCTTTTCTATTTCTTGCTTCGTTTCATCTGCCTCTGCAGCACCGAAACCAATATTTGTAATGGCATCAACAATTTGTTGTGATTCTACATTAGAACCGTCTTTGTATTCAACGCTGCCCTTACGAGTGAGTAGATTAACCTTTACAGATTCTACACCATCAATCTTCGAAACGACGTTTTCAACGCGCTTTACACAAGCAGCACAATGCATACCTGTAATATCAAACTCTTGTTTCTTCTTACTCATCATATCACTTCTTTCTACTAGAATTTTCAAAGATATATGTTCCTATATATCTATATAAGTCAGAAACTCATAGTAGACATATCATACATCGGTAACAGAGTATTTTATAAACACGTATAGTTTATTATATGAACACATTTACATGAGTATTCATTCATACGTGTTTATTCTATAATAACATAAATTCTCATTACGTCAATATCCTACTAAATCTAGAGGACTATTCCTTTTTTATAGGGGATTTAACATCTCCCCACCTATACACAACATTCATAAATAGATTATAATAAAGTGATGATGAATAAACATAAACTTTGATTCCAAAGGAGGTGAAACTATGTGTGAATCAATAAGCCCTATAGTAGAATTCACTTCGGTAGCGAAGGAGTTTCGCCACGAATATGTTGTGGAGAAATCGCGTTTTATCACAACAATATATCCTTGTTCTACAGAAGAGGAGGCGCAGGCTTTTATTAACCGCATCAACAAAGAATTTTGGGATGCCCGCCACAACTGTACAGCATTTGCTATAGGACCACGCCAAGAGCAACAGCGGTCCTCAGATGACGGCGAACCATCTGGCACAGCAGGCAAGCCCATTTTGGAAGTCCTCAAGAAAACAAGCTTAACCAACGCGGCCATCGTAGTCACCCGCTATTTTGGAGGGATTAAACTTGGGGCAGGCGGTCTTATTCGAGCTTACTCTCACGCAGCGTCCTTAGCTGTCCATGGAGTGCCCAAGCAATTACATACCCTTCGACAAATCTTACATGTCACACTGGACTACGCACTCTACGGAAATATTGAACGCCTCTTAGTCGATCAGGGCTATAGCTATACTAGCGACTTCGGCGCACAGGTAAGCCTAGCCGTTTATGTACCACCCCAGGACTTAGATAGCCTATCAGAGGCCATCACCAATGCCACTGGTGGCAAGGCAATCATTGAATGTGGCAAGCTACAAGAAGTAAGTCTTCCCTATTTAGAATCGGAGTATATCACCGACAAGGACTGACACGTCTTACTCCCCATCCATATAGAGGTTATAAGAAAAGAGAGGCTCCTATGGACACATCCTACTACCATAACTTTATCACCCTAATACAAGCTGGCAATATGACACAAGCCGCTGAAATTTTACATATTACCCAACCAGCCCTTTCCAAACAGCTCAAATATTTAGAAGCCGAATTTGGTACTCCTCTGCTCAAAATTAAGCGGGGCCAACGGGGGGCCAAATTAGAGCTCACCAAAGCAGGCCGTATATTCTACGACAAGGCACAACAACTTTGCGCCATCGACGAAGAACTCCATAATGAAGTGCGGGCCTTGACCGCTAAGATTGATGGAACCTTACGGATTGCTGCCTCAGCCTCTCGATCAACGTCAATTCTACAGCAACACCTTCCAGCCTTTGCACAAAAATACCCGTCCGTCCAATACGCACTTTACGAAGGGCTCATGGCGGATGTAGTGGAAAAGCTCATTACTGGTGTAGCCGAGTTGGGCATTGTCAACGAACACATGGTAGACCATGAAAAATTTGACATCATCTTTACCCAAGAAGAGCAACTCTATGCTATCTTCCGAAAGGATGTCTTCTTTGCGGACAAGGATAAGAATGATATTACCTGGAATGATATTAAGAACCGTCCTCTAGCTCTATCCGGCGGGTCTGTGCGGATGATCAATCAGTCCTCCCTCTCTAATTTAGAAACCCTCAATGTGTCCATCATCTCAACTACTAAGGCTGCCGCTATCGAATGGGCTGCTACAGGCCGTTCCATAGCCCTAGTACCTATGGAGGAAAAAGAAGCCATTAACCAACGACAAATGATGCGGGTTAAGGTAAAGGACTTTTCTGAAACCTTTAAAAAGGCCTTCATCATCCTCAAAGGTCATGCACTATCGCCTGTAGCCCAACAATTTATTGAGTTTTACGAAGCTAACTTATAGAAATTAGAAAGGGCCCCTAGCTTAGACAAGATCTAAGCTAGGGGCCCTTTCTTTACTCATATTAGATTTAGTCCACAATCAAGGCACCCGTCAATTGGGAGACAGATTCAAAGCCTTGCTCTTGACAATAGCTATCCAATTCGCGTGCTATGCGCCCGATAGCCCTAGGATCCACCATGGTAGCAGTCCCTACTTGAACGGCAGACGCACCGGCCAACATGAATTCTGCAGCATCGGTCCCCGTCATAATACCTCCGAGACCAATGATAGGAATCTTTACAGCCTTGGAGACTTGATGGACCATACGAAGAGCCACTGGTTTAACGGCAGGTCCAGAGAAACCACCGTAAACGTTGCCTAAAACTGGACGGCGGGTCCGTGGGTCGATGGCCATACCTAAGAGGGTATTGATGAGGCTGACCCCATCAGCACCACCAGCCTCACAGGCACGAGCGATTTCAGCAATATCCGTTACATTAGGAGACAGCTTGATAATAATAGGCTTATTGGTTTTAGCCCTAACGGCCTTAGTGACCATTTCTACTACCTTAGGGTCCACCCCAAATGCCATGCCCTCGCACTCTACATTAGGACAGGATACATTAACTTCTAAGCCCGCAATGCCATCTACGGCAAGAGTTTCTGCCATCCAAGCAAACTCATCTACAGAGCCAGCAGACATATTAGCCAAGAGTGGCACATCGTACTTCTGAAGATCAGGAAGGATATGCGCTACAAAATACTCTGCCCCAGGGTTTTCTAGGCCGATAGAATTCAAGAGGCCCGATGGGGTCTCTGCAATACGAGTCCCCTTATTGCCAGGCCTCCCCTTAGGGGTTAAGCCTTTGACTGAAATAGCACCCACCTCATTAGATAGATCAAGATAAGGAGCGTATTCAGGTCCATTGCCAAAGGTCCCAGAAGCAGCAATAATAGGGTTCTTCATCTTGATCCCGCAATAATCGATAGCGAGACAATCAATTGCTTGTACCGTATGATTTAAATCGCATTCAACCATTAGAAGAACACCTCCTCAGCAGGAAATACAGGACCATCCTTACATACCTTATAGCGCTTACCATCGCGCCCATCGCAGGCGCAACCCAAGCAGCCACCAGTCCCACAGCCCATGCGTTCTTCTAAGGATACCTGGCAAGGCACACCTTGCTCAGCAGCCACCTTGGCAACCCCCTTCATCATAGGCATAGGGCCACAAGTCATCACAGAGGTAAAGCTATTAGCCTCAATTAAATTAGGCATAATGGTTGTTGGGAACCCCTTAGTCCCCATAGAGCCATCATCTGTGGTGATGTACACCTTAGCAGGTGTATCCTCAAAGAGATCCGCCCAGAAACTTTCACTTTGGTTACGGAAGCCCAAGATTACTTGAGCCTCCTGCCCCTTTTCCAAATGAGAGGCAATGCACAGCATAGGAGCAATCCCCACACCACCGCCTACGAGGAGCATCTTGGAAGAGGCTTCAAAAGCTTGACCCAAGGGACCTAAACAATCTAATTGGTCCCCTACCTTCAAGCGAGTCATCAATTCGGTCCCTTGACCTACAACGCGGTAGAGCAAGGTGATGGTCCCCTTGTCTGCATCGAATCCAGCATAGCTAATAGGACGGCGCAACAAAGGCGCCGTCCCCTGGCTTACGCGGACGTTGCAGAACTGACCAATCTTGGCTTCTTTTGCTTGTTGAGGTGCATGGACATCCATAACCCACACATCACTACCAATTTGGTCATTAGAGAGAATAGTCCCCATTTCTACATAACCGCTCATATTATTTCTCCAATCTGAAATCTTGCATTGCTTCAACGGATTGATTAGCCACGTTCTTACGATCTGCTACAACCCGCAATACTTCCCGGGCCGTATCCAAAGATGTGAGGCATGGCGTACCCATTTCTACCGCTAAACGGCGTAATTGGAAGCCTTCCCGTTCTGGACGCTTGCCAGCTGTTAAGGTATTCAAAACGAGGTCGATGGAGTCATTTTTAATGTGATCTGCACAGTTATCTGCCCCTTCGGAAATCTTATTGACTACCTTGCAATCAACGCCATGCTCCTTGAAGTAGCGACCAGTACCACCTGTGGCTTCAATATGGTACCCCAACTCGATAAAGCCCTTAGCGAGGTTAGCTGCTTCTTCCTTATCCCGATCTGCTACGGTCATAAGGATAGTCCCATCTTCAGGAATCCGCATTTTAGCCCCGTTAATGGCCTTATAAAGAGCTTCAGAGTAGGTGCGCCCAATCCCCATAACTTCGCCTGTGGACTTCATTTCAGGTCCCAAAGCGATTTCTACGAGGCCCATCTTAGAGAAGGAGAATACTGGCGCTTTTACGGCTACCAAGTCACGGCTTGGTACCAAGCCAGATGGCAGGCCTAAATCCTTAAGGCTAGCCCCTAAAGCGATACGGGTAGCACATTCCACCATGTTGATACCAGTAACCTTGGAGAGGAATGGTACAGTCCGAGAGGACCGAGGGTTAACTTCAATAACGTTGAGTTCTCCTTCAGCGGATACGATGTATTGAATATTGAGAACCCCTTTAACATTAAGACCAATCGCAATGCGACGGGTGTAGTCTACGATTTGGTCAATCAATTCTTGGCTCAAGTGTTGGGCAGGATATACAGCCATGGAGTCACCAGAGTGGACCCCAGCCCGTTCGATTTGTTCCATAATACCAGGAATACAAACGTCTTCTCCATCAGCGATAGCATCGACTTCTACTTCCATACCCACCATGTAGCGGTCAATCAAAACAGGGTGTTCCTTAGAAGCTACAACCGCTTCTTTCATATACTTGTTGAGTTCTGCATCGTTGTAAACGATTTCCATGGCCCGACCGCCCAATACATAGGATGGACGTACAATCAATGGATATTGTAATTTCTTTGCTGCTTCCAAGGCTTCTTCGTCAGAAGTAACCAAAGCCCCTACAGGACGAGAAATCCCTAATTTAGCCAAGAGTTCATCAAACCGTTCCCGATCTTCTGCCATATCGATTGCATCAACAGAAGTACCGAGGATCTTAACGCCACGTTCTGCCAAAGGCCCTGCTAAGTTGATCGCTGTTTGACCACCAAATTGAGCAATAACCCCTGCCGGTTGTTCCTTGCGGATAACTTCCATCACATCCTCTACAGTCAATGGTTCAAAGTAGAGGGAGTCAGATGTATCAAAGTCAGTAGATACAGTTTCTGGGTTGTTATTGATAATAATAGATTTTTTACCAGCCTTGCGAAGGGCCCACGCAGAATGAACAGAACAGTAGTCGAATTCAACCCCTTGCCCAATCCGGATAGGACCAGAACCCAAGACGATAACACCTTCTTGGCCCAATGGTTTCACTTCATCTTCTCTAGCATAGGCAGAGTAGTAGTATGGTGTCTTCGCATCAAACTCAGCAGCACAAGTATCTACATACTTATAGGTTGGGAAGAGTTTCATCGCTTCCCGCTTAGCCAATATAGCTTCCGCTGTGGTATTAGCATAGCGTGCGATGACCGCATCAGGCATAGAGTAACGCTTAGCCGTTGTAAGATTGCTTTCTGTCACTCCATTAGCCGCCAAATCTTTTTCTAAGACTACAATGTTTTTAATCTTTTCAATGAACCAGATGTCAATCTTGGTGATATAGTGGATTTTCTCCACGGAAATGCCCCGGCGAAGAGCTTCTGCTACCACATAAATCCGCTCATCATCCACCAAGTGGAGGCGTTCGATGATTTGTTCCATGCTTTCATGAGCAATTTTAGGCAAAGCAATGTGATCAAGGCCAATTTCAAGAGAGCGAATAGCTTTCAGGAGGGAGCCTTCCATGGTCCGGTCAATAGCCATAACTTCACCAGTGGCCTTCATTTGTGTGCCCAAGGTGCGGTCTGCCAGGTTGAACTTATCGAATGGCCAACGAGGGAACTTGGTAACTACATAGTCCAAGGTTGGTTCGAAGCAGGCCTTGGTTTCGCCAGTAATGGCATTTTCAATCTGATCCAAGGTCATACCCGTAGCTATCTTAGCGGCTACACGAGCAATCGGATAGCCTGTTGCCTTAGAAGCCAAGGCAGAAGAACGAGATACGCGAGGATTTACTTCAATAACGATATATTCGTTTGTGTCTGGATTCAACGCGTATTGAACGTTACAGCCCCCTTCAATTTCCAAGTAGCGGATAATATCAACCGCTGCTGTCCGGAGCATTTGGTACTGAATATCGTTCAATGTTTGCGATGGTGCTACAACTATAGAGTCCCCTGTATGAACGCCCACTGGATCGATGTTTTCCATGTTACATACGATAATGCAGTTGTTAGCAGAATCCCGCATCACCTCATATTCAATTTCTTTCCAACCCGCTACAGACCGTTCCACCAGAATTTGGTGAATTGGGGACAACTTAATGCCACGACGAGCAATTTCGTACATTTCATCTTCGTCGTGAGCAATACCGCCACCAGTACCGCCCATAGTAAACGCTGGACGAATGATGATTGGATAACCAATGCGATTAGCGAAGACAACCGCTTCCTCCAAATCGGTGAAGATATCGGATTCTGGTACAGGTTGGCCAATCCGCTGCATAGCAGCCTTGAAGAGTTCCCGGTCTTCCGCTTGCTTAATAGCTGCTAGAGAGGTCCCCAAGAGGCGCACTCCATACTCTTCAAGGACGCCCGCTTCGGATAACTCTACTGCCATATTGAGGCCTACTTGGCCGCCCAAGGTAGCTAATAAGGCATCTGGCCGTTCTTTTTTGATAACTTCTGTAACGAAGTCCAAGGAGATTGGCTCGATGTAGACGCGGTCAGCAATGTCTTCATCCGTCATGATGGTCGCTGGGTTAGAGTTAACCAAGACCACTTCATAGCCTTCTTCTCGAAGAGATCGGCAAGCCTGTGTGCCAGCGTAGTCAAATTCAGCCGCTTGGCCAATAATGATTGGGCCAGAACCAATTACGAGTACTTTATGGAATTCTTTGTTAGACATAATTAGCAACCCTTTCTCATCATTTCTTCGAACTCTTTAAAGAGGTATAGGTTATCAGTTGGCCCAGGAGATGCTTCTGGATGGTATTGAATGGAAATAATCGGATATTCCAAGTGTTTCATTCCTTCTACAGTGCCATCGTTAACAGACCGATGGGTAATCTCTACCTTGCTTGAATCCAGAGAGTTTTCATCCACTGCATAACCATGGTTTTGGGAGGTAATATACACCCGCTTAGTCCGAAGGTCTTGCACTGGATGGTTAGACCCGCGATGACCGAATGGGAGCTTATAAGTTGAACCGCCATAGGCCTGCGCTAAGACTTGATGGCCCATACAAATACCGAAAATTGGTTTCTTACCGAAGAGCTTTTTCACTTCCTCTACGGCAAAGCCCAAATCAGCTGGGTCCCCAGGACCATTAGAAAGGAAGATCCCATCAGGATTTACAGCCAATACATCTTCCGCCTTAGCATCAGCTGGGAAGATGGTGAGTCGACAACCTTCCGCTTCTAAGGAACGAAGGATATTTTCTTTAACCCCAAAATCATACACAGCTACGTGGAATTCTGCATTCCGGTCTCCGCGAAGGCCTTGCCATTTAGTGGTAACACGCATAACTTGGTCACGTGGCAATTCTTGCGCCAAAAGTTCTTGCACCTTATCGTCTGGATAATCAGCCCGTACAATCACGCCTTTCATTACGCCGTGATTACGAATAGCCCTTGTAATAGCCCGTGTATCTACATTGTAGAGGCAAGGAATGCCATGGAGGCGAAGGTACTCGGAGAAAAGGCCTTCGGATTGCCAGTTGCTTGGGAAATCGCAGAGCTCGCCTACGATAAAACCTCGTGCATATGGCTTAGGCCCTTGGCAGATAGCATTCAAGGTCCCGTAATTACCAATCAAAGGATAGGTAAGGGTAATAATTTGATCCGCATAGGATGGATCTGTCAAGATTTCTTGGTAACCAGTCATACCGGTATTGAATACAACCTCACCTACTGTTGGTGCACCGCCAAGGATATCACCTTCAAAAACGGTGCCATTTTCTAATACTAGTTTGCCTCTCATGGAAGTACAACCCCTTCTTTCATAACGATCTTGCCATCGACGACGGTCAATTTAGGACGGCCGGTTACGGTCATACCATCAAATGGGCTTATCTTGCCCTTAGTGTAGAACTTATTGCGATCAACAGTCCATTGCTCCTCTGTAGAGAAAACGGTAATATCCGCCGCTTTACCCACTTCCAAAACGCCCCCTTCGACGCCAATCAATTGAGCTGGACGGGTAGACATTTTTTCTACCACCTGATCAAGGGTCAATTTACCCTCTCCATAGGCATTGGTGATAACCCCTGCTAGCGATGTTTCAAGGCCAGAGAAGCCAGCTGGTGCACAGCAAAATTCTTGGTCTTTTTCTTCATAAGCGTGTGGTGCATGGTCTGTAATAATAGCATCGATGGTGCCATCTTTCAAGCCTTCTAACAGGGCTTGTCTATGGTCTTCAGATCGGATTGGTGGATTCATCTTGAATGCTGGATTATATTGGCGGAGGTACTCATCGGTGAAGGACAAGTGCTGGCTTGTCACTTCGCAGGTAACCTTAATCCCCTTAGCCTTGGCTTGGCGAACTAAGTCAACCGTATGCTTGGAAGAAACATGGGCAATATGGATATGACCACCAGTCATTTCAGCTAGCATGATATCACGAGAAGCAGCCATATCTTCGGCTACTGCAGGACGTCCTTTGACACCCAACTCATAGGATACGATACCTTCATGCATATGCCCTTCCTTAGTAAGGGATACTTCTTCTGCATGGTCGATAACCATCTTACCGAACATAGAGGAGTATTCGAGAGCTCGGCGCATAAAAGCAGCAGATTCTACATAGTGTCCATCATCAGAGAAACCTACAACACCTGCTTCTGCCATATCACCCATTTCAGCCAATTGCTTGCCTTCAAGGTTCTTGGAGATAGCGCCGATGAAGCTCACCTTAACAAGACCCGTAAGTTCTGCCTGTTTTTGTAAGCCTCTTACTAAGGCTGCATTGTCTACAACTGGTGTCGTATTAGCCATGGTTGCCACTCGGGTAAACCCGCCAGCAGCAGCTGCTTGTGTGCCGGAATGAAAGTCTTCCTTAGCCTCTTGACCCGGTTCTCGCAAGTGGGTGTGAATATCGATAAAACCTGGTGCTACAATAAGGCCTGTCGCGTCAAAGACCTCTGCTCCAGGAGCCTCTAAGCCTTGACCGATTTGAGCAATCACGCCATTATCTACCAATACGTCAGCAATTTCATTTTGTCCTTTTGCTGGGTTTACTACCCGGCCATTTTTAATTAGCAAGCTCACTACCGTCACCTCCATGGATCGTTAAGTACAACACAGCCATACGTACGGATACGCCATTCCGTACCTGTTCTTGAATAGCGGATTGATCCCAATAGGCAACATCCGGAGAAATTTCAAGCCCGCGGTTCATAGGACCTGGATGCAAAACTAATACATTCGGCTTAGCCAAGGCCAAAACCTCTTTATTAATGCCAAAAATACGAGCATATTCACGGTTAGTTGGGTAGAGGGCGGAATTAATCCGTTCCAACTGAATGCGGAGAACATTGACTACATCAGCATCCTTAATTGCTTCACGCACATCGTGATGAACGGTGACACCCAACTTTTCTAACTCTGGATACACCAAGGTTCGTGGACCTGCCAAGTGGACATCAGCCCCCATCTTGGTAAGGCCATAGATATTAGAACGAGCTACGCGGGAGTGCATGATATCACCTACGATAACTACCTTTTTACCGGCAATAGATCCTAGTCGTTCCCTGATGGTGAACATATCCAAGAGGGCTTGGGTTGGATGTTCATGAGCCCCATCACCAGCATTGATGATGAGTGGTTCTACTGCCTTTGTAGCATAAAGAGGAGCCCCTTCTGCGGAGTGCCGCATAACGATAGCATCTGTACCCATGTAGGAAAGGGTCAAAAGGGTATCGCGGAAGGATTCACCCTTGCCCATAGAAGAACCAGATGGGGAGATGTTTATAACATCAGCCCCCAAATATTTGCCGGCCAATTCAAAAGAGGACCGGGTTCGTGTGCTCGGTTCCATAAATAAGTTGATGATGGCCTTTCCCTTCAAATAAGGAATCTTCTTATCGTCCGACAAAACGACCTGTTTCATCTTTTGAGCTACATCCAATATCAATTGGATTTCTTCCTTGGTAGCATCTTGAAGCCCTAAAAGGTTTCTCCCTTTCAAGCTAACGTTCGCCATTCCTACCTCCTCGTAGTGCTTACAAAAAAGACCTTTTGCCCAGGGCAAAAGGTCGGATAGTTTCTATGAAAGAATACACCAAGCCCAGGGGACCGGTGTTAAACTATATTCCCTTATTAGCCTCTCTGGACTATCTTTAAAGGTGCTTGTAAATCGGCCTCTCGTGCCGTAATTTATCTGAATTAATTATACAAAAAAGCAGTCCCTTCGTCAATTAAAGGGACCGTGAAATCTAGCCTATCTTCCAAGGAAGGAGGATACGTATCTATATTATGTACAGGTTATCTACCCATTGTGCTTACAAATTGAGTTGTACTGGTACTGTATGATCATCAACGCCATCAGATGCTCCTGTAGTTTCACTAGCAGCTGGGCCGGCTTGAGTCGATAAATCCCCGGTATTTACCGGCAAGGACACGGGAGCTGCTTCCCGCACTTGTTTCTCAGGAATTAAAAGGAACTTAACAGGTAGGTTAGAGGCCCCCGCAGGAATAAACTCGATATAAAGGTTGTCTCCCCCATGGTAGGTCCCCAAGTAAGCCGTATCTAAGATAGTTTGATGGCCGATATAAGGATCTCCTACATGGTAGATCTTGGATTCGTTATCTGTAGATACTAAGAAGGACCCAGAATAAGCGCCACCCTGTGGGTTAAAGTAGAGTCTAAATGGCTCTGTCCCTTGGGTCTTTATAGTCAAATGATAGGAGACACCAAAGTTACCTGCATCTTTAACCAATGCCTTATGGTCCATTTCATCCACACCTAGAATAAAAGGATCTTCTCGGTCATTAGCCACCTCTACATAGGCTGCTCCTAAATTAGAATCGAATACAGTTGGTACAGACAAAGTCCGAAAGGCCCCATCAACATAGGTTCCCCGTAGACGAACATCATCAATAGGTAAGTACTTAGCCCCTTCTACGAAATCCATGACCTTAGCCTTATAAGGAAGGGCTAAGGTTTCTACAAAGGCATCTCCCGTCGTCGTAAGGTCTACCATGCCAGTAAATAGGTCCTCTTCTTTAACCTTCTTGTTATCTAACTTGGTAAAGATCTGCTTTTTCTCACCTGGCTTGAGGACAAAGGTTTCCACCACTGGCTTGAGGCCACCAAAAGGAACTTTACGGCTATAGGGTTGGATAGCCTTGCGCAAGTCAACAGCTCCTTCATTAATCGTGCGAACGGCACCTTGCCCTTGCTCCCCTTTATGTTTCTTAGTCTTCAAGGCCTTCTTATCTAAGTATTGGTTGCCGAAAAGAGGTACTTCTAAATCTTTTTGTGAAAGGTCTCGACCAGCAGCAAAATAATCAGGTGTAGACTTGGAGGCTAACTCTCGATGGATGGTCACAGTCTGCCGTTTAAAAGTCTTGTTTTGGACTGTTAAACCAATCTTCATAGGCTCCTTGGTTTCATTTACATGGTAAAAGTAGACCCGGCCCAGGCCATTAATAGTCCCTGCAGCTGTTACCCCTGGCTCTCCTACATACTCAGGAGAATCCGATAAAATTAGGGTGCCTTTAGTATTATCGACTTGCACAGGTAATTGAGTAAAACCATAATAACCAGAAGCAACCAAGTCAATAGAATTAGCTTGAGCCGCCCCCACAGACAGGCCCAACATGGCTAACACAGCCGCTACTAGACGGCGCATAGGACATTTTCTCATATTCACTAACTCCTATCTAGGGACACTTCCTATCCCCCACACAAACTTAAGCCTCCGCCATGGCAACAGGATCAATCTCTAGCGCCATAGCCTCTAATTTACGTAAGCGATGACCTATGCCGGACTTAGATAGGCTCCCTTCCATCAACTCTTCTAAGTCCTTTAAACTAGCCTCTGGATTTTCCAAACGCAGTTTGGCTACTAGCTGTAGCTTATCAGGCAAATTATCTAGGCCCTTCTCCCGATCTAAGATCCGGATGGCGGTCACTTGCCGAACCGCAGCATTAACCACCTTTTGTAGATTAGCTGTTTCGCAGTTAACTTGCCGGTTAATGGCATTTCTAACCCCTTTCATAATGCGGACATTCTCAAAAGCCATGAGAGCTGACTGAGCCCCCATAATCTGAAGGGAGTTGGTAACGGAGTCCCCATCCTTAAGGTAGACTACATAGTCTTCCTTACGATCCGTCATGCGGCCCGGCATAGCAAATAGGCCCAAGACATAAATCAATTCATCCGCAAAAAACGAAGAGGAAGTGGTAAATTCCATATGATAATCAGCCTCTGGCTTGTTGACAGAACCCCCGCCCAGAAAGGCTCCTCGTAAGAAGGCCCGTCGCTCTTCCATACCAGATAACCAATCATGAGGGATTTGAGCTGTCATAGGCCAAAGGTACAAGTCTTCTAAGACTCTTGTAGCCGCCTCAGAGGGCTCTACTGTCACCGTATATACCTTACGTTTACGGAGGTTAACCCCTTGACGGACTAGAACAGATGTCTCCAGCTTATAGTGGCGACGAAGCATGCCCAGGGTCCGTCGAGCTACCGCATTATGAGTGGTAACAAGGCGTATGCCCACCCGGCCTGAAGACCCGATTAGGAGGGAC
>URSE01000025.1 GCA_900550455.1 uncultured Veillonella sp.
TGCCATAAATATTACTATAGTCTTCCAAGATTTGCTCAATCATCAACTTGGTCCGCCCATATACATTTGTTGGATTAAGTTTAGCACTTTCCTTAATAGGGACCTCTTCTGGTTCCCCATAAACGGCAGCAGTCGAAGAGAAAACAAAATAGTTAACCCCAGCTTTGCGTGCAGACTCAATAAGTTTCCAGGAACCAACTACGTTATTTTCATAGTAAATAGAAGGATGAACCATCGATTCCCCTACTTGGGAATGAGCCGCAAAATGCATGATTCCATCAATAGTGTAGTCCTTCATAACCTTCACCATAACAGGATCGGCTATATCCATTTCTAGACAAATCACTCCATCTGGTACGGACGCCTTATGGCCACGAGATAAATTATCCACAATAATAGGCTTATGCCCAGCTCGAAGAAGAGCACGAACAGTGTGAGACCCAATATAACCGGCTCCACCAGTAACGAGAATATTCATCTTATTTTTCCTTTACACCTTGCAATTTAGGCCCTAACAGTCGTTTATAAACCTCTACACCTGGTTGATCAAAAGCATCCACACCTGCTAACTGAGACTCAAAGAAAATTGCCCAACAGTACATATACATAAGCTGCCCTAAATAGAAGGCATTCAACTGAGGAATTTCCACCGTCATGTTAAAGCGATGGTCAGAGGATAAGGCTTCACGGTTGGAGTCCAAGGCCACATTTAAAATATCAGTTAACCCTATGTTAGCAAAGACATCAACCTTAGGATAGGAAGCATAGTTATCTGGCACTATAACATCTTCCGCCCACTCTTTAACCTTAATAAATTGAACAACCTTGTCCAATCGGCCTTCTTGGTGTTCTTGCACCTGAGCATGCATATCTGTAGTACCCACTGCAGCCACCGGTGTCCGACCATAAAGGGTTCCATCTGCTCGGTGTTTGCCTAGAGATTCTGCCAAAAGTTGTACATACCAATCAGATAAGGAATGTAAACATTGACCATAAGGCATAAAGACTTCTATATGACGGCCATACTTCTCAGCAGCTACATATTTGAGGGCTGCTGATAAAAGGGCTGGATTCTGATAAATATCCCGATTTTGACAGGCCTGATCCATAGCTCTAGCACCAGCCAAAAATTGATGGATATCAAAGCCCATCAGGGCTCCCATCACCAATCCTACTTCAGAGAATATAGAGAAGCGGCCCCCCACACCATGAGGAACGGAAAAGACCCGCCAATGGTTTTTATCAGCCATGTCTCTAAGAATAGTTGGCTCTTGCCCCTCTCGAGTATCTGTTACCGCAACCACTTCATAGTCTATTCCTGCCTCCTTAAGGTACTTTTCTACAACCATAAAGTTGGCCATAGGCTCTATGGTAGAACCAGACTTAGAGATAACTACCAACATAACCTTATAAGGAGATTCAAAGCCATCAGTCAATTGCTTATGCATTTGACTTTGTTTCAAAGACTTGCATAGGCCTTGAATATAACGAGCATCAACAGTATGTCCAGCGAAGTGAATAGAGGGATAACCATTCCGCTCCTTAGCTGTCATGGCATTCCAGAAGGGCCCCCCATGAACATCAAAGAGAACCTTATTTCCTAAATAAGAACCTCCAATACCAAAGGAGACAACCGTATCAATGTTCTCCCTCGCATAGGAGCCCAATTGATCCAATTCATCCATAACAGCCGGCGTATTGATAGCATCTTCTTCAACATAGGGTAGACGAGAAAATAGGACAGGCTCTGGGGCGCCATCCTTAGATAGGTGCCCATCAACGATACCTTCTTGACGTAAGCGATCGCTGGCCAACCAGAGCTCATCTAATTGCGGTTTAAGTGCTGCCAAGTCAGCCTCTGTAACAGCCCAGTCGTTGAGGATTCCCTCATAGTTTATCCTAAAACCAGAGGGCACTTCCATTTCTTTCATGACTAGCTTTTCCCTTCACACATATCCAATACAAATAATCCCTTAGGAAAAATAAAAATAGGCATAGCCCAATGAAAATGTCTCCCATAGAACAGCTAAAGGTATAAGAATCCTAAACTTCCACTTTCTTGTCTTATGCTGGCATAGAACCATACCCAAAAGAGCTCCAAGGCCAGCAAAGCAAAAGGCAAAAAAGAGGAGGCTAAACTCTGAAATCCGTTGTTTTTCTTTCATTGCAAAGAACTTATCTAAGCCATAGATAGCAGTAACGATAAGGTTCCATAAACCTAGACCAATCATCACATAGGTCAACATAGGCGCCTACTTATTCTGTAAAAAATATTCATAAGTTGTTACAAGGCCTTCCTCAAGGGGCACCTTAGCAGTAAAGCCAAGTTCTACCTTTGCCTTCTCATTATCTAATCGAGAATGACGAATATCGCCAGCTCGCTCCGGACCATAGTCCACAGACAATTCTTTACCGGTCACTGTATTAAAAGTCTTAACAAGACTATTTACAGAAATCCCCTTATTGGTGGACACATTGAAGACACCCGTTACCGCCTTATGATTCATACCACATATATTGGCTTCTACCACATCGTCCACATAGATAAAGTCACGCGTTTGCTGCCCATCCCCAAAAATCTGAAGTGTCTTATCCTGAACAGCTAATTTGGCAAAAATGGAAATAACGCCACCTTCGCCCCCATCACCTTGACGAGAACCATAGACATTGGAGTAGCGGAAGCAAATATAGTCCAATCCAAAGGCGTCCCGATAAATCCTCAAATAGTGTTCCATGGTCATTTTAGTGAGTCCATAAAAGGATGTTGGTTGCCCTGTCATCTCTTCTGTGAGGGGTAAGCTATCCAAGTCACCATAAACAGCTGCTGAAGAAGGTGTCAAAATCTTCTCAACACCAGCTTGACGACAAGCCTCTAAGACATTGATAAGCCCTTTCAAGTTAATATCACAGTCATTAGCTGGGTCCTTCATAGAATCCGGTACCATGGTTTGGGCGGCCTCATGAAAAACATAAGTCGGCTTGAAATCACAAAAAACTTGCCCCAACTTTTGGTCTCGAATATCCATTTGAAGAAATTCTGCTCGATCATTAACGAAGGTCTTAAGTCCAGTTGATAAATTGTCGATTACAAGAACCCTATGACCATCATTAATTAAACGGTCTACTAGATGGGAACCGATAAAACCGGCCCCTCCAGTTACGATAATATTCATATAACTCCTTTTATCCATGTTAAAGGACATACTAAGCCAACTTCTATAAGCCTATATAAAACAAGTATTACTTAGATAAAGTTATGAGTTCAGTCCACTACGCCCATAAGTATAGCACAAATCCCTCTACTTAGCCTTACTGAGCCCACCTTTTGCCAGTATATCCGCTCTCTCATTGTACCTATCGCCCGTATGGGCAGCTACCTTGTGAAAGTGGATTGTCATAGACTTCATAGCTTCCTGAGCAAACTTAGCATAAGCTTGTGTAAGGGCATTATTCCGTTTCCATGCCTGGGTTGCCCACATCTCAATCCCCATATAATCATAGTAGAGAGCGCACTCCTTAGCCCCTTTTTCAAGAGCATACTTCATAGCGTGCATAGCCGCCAACAATTCACCTGCTACATTCCAAAATTCCGTATACTGAGGGTCCTTAGTACCAAAGGAAAACTCTTCCTCCTGACCCCGGTAAAAGATAACCCCTCCAGAACCTACAAGGCCAAGACGCTTATCGAAAGATCCATCAATATAGGCTACTAGAACATGGGGGCCATAAGGTAGGCTTGTCTCTTTCTGGTCATCCAAAAAATCACCTAGGGATTGACCTTTAGTATCACCTATAAAGGCCTCCGCTTCCTCTACAGTGGGAAAGGATTTAAAAATAGCACCGCTGTAGCCCTGTACTTGCTTTTGACAGTCTGCCCAAGTCCGGTAAATCCCTACTTGGCGACCTGCCTTAACAGCGTAATACTTCTTAGCCATGATTACCATCTCCGTGTGTTTCTGCTATAGTCAAGGGTACAAAGCTAGCATCTACAACCCCTGCCAAGGCATGAGGATCTACCTTCATCTGCATGCCTCGAAGGCCTGCACTTACATAAACTTGGACAAAATTTTCCATAGTCGCATCAAAATAGGTTGGAAAGTCCTTCTTCATACCCACAGGTGAACAGCCCCCTCGGAGATAACCAGTCAAACCCAAGAGATCCTTAACATGGATTAACTCCACCGACTTATTTCCTGATACACGAGCTGCTTGTTTGAGGTCCAATTCCTCTGCTACGGGAATGCAGAAAACGACAGGCCCCGTTTTAGACCCCTTGCCCACGAGCGTCTTAAAAACCTGTGGCGCTTCCAAACCTAGTGCTTCTACTACATGGAGGCCTGTGTTTCGACCATCCTCCCACTCGTACTCTAAAATTTCATAAGCCACCTTATGAGTATCTAACATGCGTAAGGCATTGGTCTTCTTATGCTTATCCTTTTTTGACATAACTAATCTCCTACTTATTGATGATTTTATTGATATTCTTTACCTCTATCCGAAGAGATCCATCACCATTGGTTACAATCTCAATAAAGTCCCGCTTTTTCATATATTCCACAGGAAAGGAAATCTCAATCCCCGTGTCTGTCTTAATTTTATGCATCTGCCCCACCTTAGTCGCAAATTCGCGATTGACCAGCAAAGGGGCTACCATATGTTCTTCTTCTAGCTCTTTTTTTGCCGCTTCCACTTGTATGCTATTAGTAAAGACTTCTTCCACAATCCGTATAGGGTCTAAGGTATCAGATACTTCCGCATTCTTTGCGATGAAGGACTTTGTCTTGGCCAGGGCCTCTACCCCATCAGATTCATGAGCTTCTGCTACCTTGTCTACAATTTTTTGCACCTTTCGAATAGTATCTCGCGTAGATTGTTGTGTCCCAATTTGTAGGACTCGATCAGCCAATATATAGGTAACCTCTCCATCATATTGACCTTTTGGTTCAAAGAGTTTGATCGAATAATCCTCCATATCAATGGCCAAATAGGCCCGCAACTTTTGCGTTGCCGTTGGAAGAACAGCTTTATGGGAAACGAGTTCCGTCGCTAAGGTCCCATCATCTTCGGAAAAGAGTTGATGGGTATACGCATCATGAGCCTGACATTGGAGGAGACAGAGGTAAGATCGATCGCTAACAGCTTCACAGACGATGGTATCAATAATAGATCCTTCCGTAGCTTGCTTCATGTAATCAAAGGTTCTCTCACCCATGTGTTTAGACAGCTCTATAAAGGATAGAGAGCCCTCCTTATAAGCCTGAATCCATTTGGCGACTATTCCCCCTGGATTGAGAGAACCCGTCCTACAAGCAGGATCCTTAAAAGCTTTACTTACATGGGACACTAGGTAATCTTGAATGGGTTGATCACCTATCTTAAGTTCATGTTCTGAGTAAACCGCCAAACTAGCAGTAAAATCAAATATATGTAAACTAGCGTGGTTGATTTGCATAACCCACTCCTATAAAAATTATAGCTAACAATAATAAATGACACCCCTAGGGGTGTCATTCTTTTTAACTATTATAGCATTTTGTGTATTCTTAGAGAGACTTATGGGATAAATTTCTTAAAACTCCCTTATCTAACGCTCAAAATCCTATAAGCGCCTAATTTTACATGCTAGGAATCCTGCGATTAAGCACTTAATAATATCTCCTGGAATGAAGGGAAGCGCCCCTGTCATACAAGCGGTTTTTAGATCTAGGCCTAATACAATCATAAGGCCACCTACACCCATGGCGTAAATAATGGGGATGGTCACTAAGGAACGCAAACCATAAGCTAACCAATGAGGCTTATTCCCCTTAAGGGCCGACAGTACAGTATAGGCAATGGGCCAGGAGAGGATATAGCCTCCCTTATAGTTAAGGATAACACCAAGGCCTCCTTCCCCATTAGCGAAAACAGGTAGTCCTACGGCCCCTAGGAGAACATAAACTAAGCAAATAAGAAAGGTCTCACTAGGTGTCATCACAAGGGCTATCAAGCAGCCAGTCATGGTTAAGAGGGTCAGTGGCGGAATAGGATGGGGCAAAGGAATGGACAAATAGGCAGATACCACCAAAAGGGCCACAAATAAAGCCATCTTGGTCAGTTTTTTTACGGACATTGACATAAGAGCCTCCAAATTATGTGCAAACAAAGAATGTCCACTTTACTAGTCCTAGTTAAGTAAACATTAATAAGCAATCATGAAACCATTATAGTGATATCCCTTATTTTAGTCAACTTTATGCCGCTTATATTAGTTGACAATAAGTATAAAGAAAGAGACTAGGGTTTCCCAGTCTCGCTTTAGCAATTTCATAAACCTAATAGTCTCAGAGTCTCATGCCAATAAACTACAAGTATTATAGGTCTAAAGACTTCAAATAGTCTCTGAACTTATCTCCCAATTCTTCATTGCGGAGGGCAAATTCAACAGTAGCCTTGAGATAACCTAGTTTATCCCCCGTATCGTAACGGATGCCCTCATAGGCCAAGGCATATTTATCTTGCTTGGAAGCTGCAATAGCATCTGTTAATTGGATTTCATTACCCGCCCCAGGCTTTGTATGAGTCAAGATTTCAAAGATATCAGGTGTCAAAATATAGCGGCCTAAGACAGCCAAATTGGAAGGCGCCATTTCCTTACTAGGCTTCTCGACTAAACCTGTCACCTTATATAGGGTATCATTAATAGGCTGACCTGATACAATACCATAGGAAGACACCTTATCTTGAGGTACAAATTGAGCCCCTAACACAATCCCCTCATGCTCATTAAAGCATTCAATCAGTTGTTTCAGGCAAGGTTTCTCAGGATTATAAACGATATCATCTCCTAAGAGAACCGCAAAGGGTTCATCTCCTACAAAAGCTTCTGCACAACGCACAGCATCGCCTAAGCCCTTAGGAGACCGTTGACGGATAAAGTGAACCTTTATATCCGCCAAATTCTGTACCATCTTTAGTTGCTTGTCCTTACCCTGTGCTTGGAGAAGAGTCTCCAACTCCATATTGGAGTCAAAATGATCTTCAATGGACCGCTTAGTCCGTCCAGTGATAATCAGAATTTCTTCAATGCCAGAATCGATTGCCTCTTGTACTATATATTGGATAGCCGGTGTATCTACAATGGGCAGCATTTCCTTAGGCTGTGCCTTGGTGGCTGGTAGAAACCGAGTTCCAAAGCCAGCCGCAGGTATAACCGCTTTTCGTACTTTCTTCATAGTTATCCCTCTTTTAAATCACACCACACATAGTCCATATAAACTTAGAAGTCCTTAGCGGTCCACTTCATTTCCCAAGTCTTTTGTACAGCCTTATAAGTGAGGTAAGCATCAAAGGAGTGAAGATCACGATGATAGGTCAAGTTCTTATATTCGATATTACCATTTTCTGCATTTTGACGAATATTAAGGGAGACATCATCCTTATTGGTCAAGTGAACTGTCCCACCATAAGTAAGTTCTTTCGGAATTTCCACTTCATCAAATGGATATGGAGAATGGGTAGAACCAAGATTATGTTGAGTATAACCAGCCCAGAGGTCCAAGCGGTTATTCACCTTTTGATTTAGCCGAGCACCCCAGTATGGCATAGATCTAACCACGCCACCATCAGCCTTATAGAAGTCACGTTGGTAGCCACCAAAGAAGCGGAAGTTAGCATTAGCCCAAGGTTTAAGTACATCATGGCTTAACTCGCCATAGTACTTATAGTGCATGCCCTTAGTATCCCCTTCCTTCCAGTAGCCTCCAGAAGCACCGCCACGGATAGTGAGTTTAGTATCACCTAAGTGATACGCATTCGTATCCACCTTAAGCTCACCAATTTTTTCTACCCACACTTTTTCATCGCGAAAAGTTGCATCATCCTTAGAGTAACCAAAGGAAGCTTCCCCCCAAGGAAGGAAGCGACGGTAGCCAATATCAGGCTTAAATCCCACCTTAGAAAGGAGCTTATAATTAGCGTACCATTCCCCATTACGACCAGTCGGTATAGCCATATTAGCATATAAGCCAATACCGTTATCAGAGTCATACATAGGTCGTGGCAACAAGGAAAAGGCAGAGAACTTACCCTCTTTATCATGACGCAAAGATGCCGTATAGGATGGCAGAGATAAAATCTTTGTATTCTTAATATAGAAGGTAGGGTGCTTAATGACAGCCTTATCGTTCGGATACACTACGATATCCTCCCCTTCAATACGGTAGTCAGGCGTATGTTTCCAAGCCATAGCATGCTTGGTAGTTACCATTCCCTTATCAATATGTCCTACATTATTCTTAAAATCTACATTATTAGCCTTAAAATAATAAGGATCAGAGAAACCTGTTACATTAGTCGATTGTATGGACTGGGTCGCTGCTTGATAAGCTAATGAGTCACCGCTCATGTTCTTAGACTTACCGCCATCTTCCAAGAACTTATAAGGACCGCCAGCTGTGTTATACTCTTGCGTATTCACATTGCCTGTTACACGTGGGGCCCGCAACTCTTTGGTTCCTTGTGTTACTACTACATCACCAGAAGCGTCAATATCACCCGTATTCCCTTTATACCGCATATAGTCCGCGTCTACACGGGTAGGTAATCCTTCTGCTGTAATTTTTTTTACTTCACTATCCCGACGAACTACGCGAATGGTGGAAGTATCATAGGCTTGGCTATCTCGTAGTTCACCAGGATAGGAAGCCAGCTCATTATTGATATCCGTTTGGTATTCTGTGGGAACAGTAGTACCAAACATACCTGTTTGACCTGCAGCCTGCACATACCCCATTTGCACAGCGCACAAAACACTAGCAGCCAAGGCCAAATGGGCTTTTTGCTTTTTCATACTCTCGTTACACTCCTATATTAAGACCGTTTTACAACAGCAATCGGTTGCGATACATTAACAGCTGGTTTACTTTCAGGAACAACGGAATCGGAATCCAATTCATCGTCACTATCAACCTTATCCTCAGCATCTGCATCTGTAGTATCCTCTACATTACTGGCATCATCTGCGCCTTGATCAGCTGAATTATCCACGTCATCAATAGTTTCACCAGTCACTGCATCCACATCATCTGGTGCGGTTTCGGAAACCTTAGTGGCATTAACCAAATCATTAGCATGGTTAAGACCATCTCCACCAATAACGACACCTTGGATTGTCACAGGAGATTCCGCTTGTACATAGATATCCGTACCCGCTGGCAAATTAATATTAGCACCTTTGATAAAAGCGCCTCCCACAAGGCCAACAGGGCCAAGTAATACAGCACCAGCTACAGACGCACCACCAGATTTAATTTGTTGCTTCTTGGCTTCTTCCTTAGCCTTGGCTTGTGCTTCTTGCCCTTGTACAGCAACGAATTCAGTATCATCAATAGCAGGAATATGATCAAAGCGAATATCTAATTTAGCATTGCGACCAAATGGACCTGGCTTACGAACGGTTGTAATGGTACCGGTCCCAGCAGTACCTGCTGGAACAAGTAAAACATCACCATCCATAACATTTTCAGCTACGGTAAACTTAACAGTATCCCCTACCTTATTAACCTTAGCATTGATATCTTGGTCCAAGGTAACCTTGAAGACCTTATCAACAGGAATGGTACCAACTTGTGGAGTCATTTTAAAATCAGAACCATTAACGGAGGAGGACAACTTGGAAATACGGCTTTGTAAGGTACCAGTTTGGATTTTACCAAATACAGATCGGTCCAAGCGATCCAAGCGTTCTAACATGGAACCTTGAGTAGCCTTATGTTGGTATGTGTATTCTAGAACGGACAATTGGGTAGCCAAAGGAATGGAGTTCCCATCCCCTTCCACAGTAGCATACAATTGGTCCACCTTATCATTTACTGTACCTGACTTTTCAGAGCCATATACCGTGGTATCCAATTGATTAACCCGGTCTAAAATAGCACCGGATTGTACATCACCATAGATTTGTGTTTCCATATGTGCGGTTTTATCCATCACTGTTGTGGGTGCTGCCGCAAAAGCAGAGCCAGCCATTAAAGAAGTCATTACAAGAGCTACCAAGTGTTTTTTCATGAGAAACCTCCTTATAAACAGGACAATAAGCACGGTGGTCAAACCGTGCTTACTGGATCATTAGATTTTGAAGTCAATAATAGCAGATACGCCAACCCCTTGAATACGGGAAGCCCCTACAGGATTGGTGCTATCAATTGGAACGAGGCCCTTAACGCGAGCTACCCCGCCAAAGGAACCTTCTACTTGAGCCACCGCTTTAACCCGTTCGATTTCAGAGGCTGGGCCTGTTACTTGAACCGCACCAATATAACCCTTGTTACCAACGGATACGATTGGTACCACCGCTGTCGTATAGGTGGTAGACAAATTATTTTGCTTTAATAATTTATTGAGGAAGCTATCAATTTGTGGACCGAATTTATGGACAAGGGCGCCAATACCAGCGACCTTAACCGTTTTTCCGAGAACATTACCAAGGCTAAATGCTTGTGCTTGATTAGCTACGCCACCTACGATGGTGAAAGCCATAGTTACACCAAGGGCAGCTGCAATAATTTTCTTTTTCATAGGAATCCTCCTCTTAAAAGACTTTTATCTATTGTACCAAACTATGGCTTTCTTCGCCATAGAAAGGAGGCCTACTAATATCTTTCCGGCCCAACTTAATCTGTATTATAGCAAGTAGGCGGAAAGCACCTATGAATAAATTCTCAACATTTTATAAACGATTAGCAAATGCGGGGCACTTGATCTTCCCCTAATTCATCGATAAGACGGATACCGCCTACAGCCGTCTTCAATCCCACCTTACCTTGGTTTTTACCTAGGGTCTTACCAATAACAGCCGCTTCACGACCCTCTTCAAAGGAGTGAAGGATCGATAAGACTTGTTCGGTAACTTCTGAATTAACAATCATAACCACCTTTCCTTCATTAGCTAAGTAAAGGGGGTCGTAGCCCAAGATAGAGCAGACCGCTTTCACTTCATCATGAATAGGGATGGTATTTTCCTCTACGGCAATACCCACATTACCTTGAACGGCCATTTCTTTTAAAACGGTCCCCAAGCCACCCCGTGTGGGATCACGGAGCAGTGCCACTTGAGGCCCAACTTGATCCAAGACAGCATGAACCATCTTATTAAGAGGCGCGCAGTCCGTCTTAATGGATGGGGATAGCTCCAAACCGAAGCGGGTCCCCATAACAGCAATAGAATGATCTCCTATAGATCCGGATACAATTACATCCATACCGGGTTGAATGCGGCTAGGATGAATATCAATACCGTCCGGAATTTGGCCAACCCCAGCAGTATTGATATAGATGCCGTCTACTTCCCCTTGCTTAACCACCTTAGTATCACCTGTAACGATTTGTACCCCAGCCTTCTTAGCCATAGCAGCCATAGTTTCCACAATTTGGTCAAGCTGGTCCATAGGGAATCCTTCTTCCAAGATAAGTCCACAGGACAAATACTGAGGAATAGCCCCATTCATAGTTAAATCATTAACAGTCCCACAAACAGCTAGTTTGCCGATGTTACCTCCAGGGAAAAAGGTCGGTTGTACCACATAGGAATCCGTTGTAAAGGCCATACGACCTTGCGTCACGGGAAATTGAGCCCCATCATGGAGTTCTGCCAATAAATCATTGGTAAAATACTTAAGAATATGTTCTTCTGTAAGCTGACGACTAAACTTACCGCCATTACCATGAACTAAGCGAATTCGTTCCATTATTCCTCCCAAGAGAGACCGCCAGAGGCGTAACCATACTTATACCAAGCTGCACAGGAGCCTTCAACAGACACCATACAAGCACCCACTGCGTGATCTGGCGTGCACGCCTTACCAAAGAGGGGACATTCATTAGGTTTTACCAAGCCTTGCAAAACGCGGCCGCATTGACAGCCATTAGGAACGGCTGCTACATCGCCGATACTAATAGGATGCACCTTTTCCACATCCAACTGAGCATACGGGCCTTTCAATCTAAGGCCTGACTTAGGAATAGTCCCAATGCCCCGCCAGGTATTATCGCAAACTTCATAGACCTCATCCATCATGGCGATAGCCACAGGGTTACCTTCCTTGGCAACCACAGAATGGTAAGAGTTACCTACATAGAAGTGGCCAGACTTTCTTTGTTCCAAAATATTCTCAACCGCTGCAAGGATTTCTACCCCTTCAAAACCAGCTATACAGGAAGGAATCTTATAGTCGTCAGCTAAGAACTGGTAGGGTTTTTCCCCAATAATAACGGACACGTGGCCAGGTAGGATAAAGCCATCAATGTGGCCTTCTTGGGAGTCCAAAAGAGCCCTTAAAGCTGGTGGAACCAACTTGTGAGATACCAAGAAGAAAACATTCTTAAGGCCTGATTGAGCCACAGCTTTTACCGTAGCCCCTATGATGGCAATGGTTGTCTCAAAACCGATTGCCAAGAAAATAATCTTCTTATCTGGATGTTGACGGCCCAATTCAAGAATTTCCAAAGGGGTGTAAATAATGTGGATATGAGCGCCTTCAGCTTGTGCTTGAGAGAGGCTAGAATGGGAGCCCGGCACCTTGAGCATATCCCCAAAGGTAGCGATAATCACATCATCTTGGGCCGCATAGGTCAAGGCCTTATCCATATACTCTTGGTCTGTCACACAAACAGGACAGCCTGGACCAGACACCAGTTCAATCCCCTCGGGTAACAATTGACGAAGACCTTCCCGGAAAATGGATACAGTATGGGTCCCACATACTTCCATCAAGCGAATCTGCTCGCCCGGTTGATGTAAGGCTTCGATGCGCTCTAAAAGCGCCTTAGCTGTTTTGCGTTTTTCCTGCGAAGTAAGCGTCTTCAAGTTCTTCAAGCTCACGGAAAGCGTCCATAGTCGCTTTCGCTTCTTCCTCATCGACAATTTGAACGGCAAAACCGGCATGGACCAAGAGCCAGTCGCCTACTTTTGCTTCTGGTACCAAGAGCAAGGAACAGTCGCGTTGTGCCCCTGTGAGCTCAATGGTGCCAATGGTGTCATTAATGCTCACTAATTGTGCTGGCACTGCTAAACACATGGCAACCTCCTTATATAACTTACCTAAAGGTTTATACAATATAATTATACTGTTTTTATTATAGCACAGTAATTCTCTATAAACTGGGGCTTTCATCACTAAATTAGCTGTCGATGCTAATCAAAAACTCACCCTTCATCTTTAATAAGTGATTGGTGAGTTTAAGAGATTAGTTTGCCTTTTTTATCAATTGATGGGCTATATATAACTGTCCTAGGGCCAAACCGCCATCATTAGGTGGGATAAGCTTATTCATAAGTACAGGTTTGCCATCCCAAATAGACAGAAACTCTTCCAAGAGGCGGCGATTTTGAAAGACTCCACCGGCTAACACAACTTGTTTAATGCCTTCTTGTTGGCATATATCTTTAGCTACCTCTACCATGGCAAAAGCAAGAGTCCGATGAAAGCTAGCGGCCAACCGTTTACGTGATGTCCCCTTAGCATATTCATCCATTATATAAGCTACTGTAGGGCCCATATCAAGGACTCCCTGGTCATAGTAAAAGTCGACCAAGTGTCCCTTATGACCATGGGCTAGCTGCTCTAGACTCATGGCAATCTGCCCATCAAAGGCATGTACATTACCCTGGCCCAGGAGACTACCCAGAGCATCAAATAGACGCCCAGCACCAGAGGACATGACTAGGTTCATAGAGGAATGGGCCATAGATTGGACTAATTCCCATCCCTTAGGCAAAGTCTTAGCCCATTTTAAATAGTTCTCCGGCCAGGCTTTGCCATAGGTTTGATCCAAGTAATAAACCGCCTGGCGCCAAGGCTCTCTGACGGCCGCTTCCCCCCCTAAAAGGGGAATGGCCTTCAGATGAGCCATCCGCTTATAAGAGGCCCCTTGGCAGACCAAGAACTCACCACCCCACATAGTGCCATCTGGACCATAACCAGTACCATCAAAACAAATACCAAGCACTTTTTCATCAATATCGTGTTCAGCCATAACGGCCCCTATATGGGCGTGGTGGTGCTGCACGTCTAGCAAAGGAATATTTCTTTCCTTTGCCCATTTTCGGCCTAAGGCAGAGGAAAAATAGCCTGGATGACTATCTACAACAATATGTGTGGGATTCAAGTTAAAGAGCTTTTCATAGTGGTCTATAGTCCATTCCAAGGTTTGATGAGACTTGGCAGACGCCAAGTCCCCCATATGCGGTCCCATGAGGGCTTGATGACCACAATTAAGGGCAAATGCGTTCTTAAGGTCTGACCCCATAGCTAAGACGGTATGATTCCCTAGGCTCGGAATATAGATAGGCGCCGGTACAAAGCCTCGGCTGCGACGAAACTGTAACGATCCTTGTGGACCAATCGCCATAACAGAGTCATCTACAGGTGCCTCGATACGGCGATTATGCAACAAAAACCCATCCACAATGCTAGCTAGCTCTTGGATGGCTTGGTCGTCCTTAAAGAGGACGGGATCGCCAGACCGATTTCCTGAAGTCATTATCCAGAGGGCTTCCTTAGGCAACAAAGCCTCATGGATAGGGGCATAAGGTAGCATAATCCCTATATAGTGAGTGCCCGGCGCAATGACATCCATAGGAAGAGCTACATTCTTCTTAAGGGCTAAAAGAACGATAGGTCGGCTAGGATCTAAGAGGAGTTCTTCTTCCTGAGGAGATACCTGTGCAACCTCTTTTATGGCCTTTAG
>URSE01000026.1 GCA_900550455.1 uncultured Veillonella sp.
AAGAAGAACAAACAAACTAAATACCAAGAATACACTCATAATCAAAGGATTTTATAACATCAGTCTATACAAATTTATTGCCCTATGCAGGTTTATAAGGAGAATTTAGTGCTATAATACAAGCTATATAGGAGGTCTAATTATGTCTATTAAATTACGAAAAATCGGTATTATCGGGGCCGGTCATGTCGGCTCCCATGTTGCACTCTCCCTAGCCACACAAGGCCAAGTAGATGAACTCTATATAGCAGATGTGGATAAGGATAAGGCTATTTCTCAAGCTGAGGACATTAAGGATTCTACTTCCTACCTACCTCATCAAGTGAGAGCTTATGCTGTTCCCGTAGAGGACTTGGGCGACTGCGATATCATCGTCAACGCCTCTGGCCTACTCCCTGTAAAGGGGCAAGACCGCTTAGATATGTTAGCCGGCACCATCAATATCTGCAAGGACATCATTCCTCGTCTTAAAAAGTCAGGTTTCTCTGGTATCATTATTTCCATCTCCAACCCTGCTGATGTTATAGCAGCTTACTTGCAAAAGCACTTGGACTATCCAAAACACAAGATCATCTCTTCTGGTACAGCTTTGGATTCTGCTCGTCTACAAATGCTCTTATCCCAAAAGTACAATATCTCTCCTAAGTCCTTCCAAGCCTATGCTATGGGGGAACACGGTTTCTCCTCTATGATTCCCTTCTCCCGCATCATGATAGGCGGCAAGAGTCTTTACCAACTCCAAGAAGATATGCCAGACCGCTTCCCTCCTTTGGATGAAGAGGCCCTCAATGAAGCCGTTAAACACCAAGGCTATGTAGTTCTCAACGGCAAAGGGTCTACAGAATTCGGCATTGCTACAGCTACAGTCGAATTAATTCGTGCTATCTTGCACGATGAAAAGAAAATTCTCCCTTGCTCTGTTGCCTTGGATGGCCATTATGGTGAAGAACATGTCTATGCCTCCACCCCTGTTATCTTAGGTAAAAACGGCGTAGAAGCTATCATTGAACTCCCTATGACCGATAAAGAGCAAGAACTCTTCCACAAATCTTGCAAACTTATCCGGTCTTACATGGCTAAAGCAGAGGAAATCTAGTAAAAGTACCCATGCAAAAAAGAAGCCTTCTCCTTAGAGTAAGGCTTCTTTTTTATTATATAGGGAAGTCTAATAGACTTATTATTTGGCTTTTTTTCCAGTAAAGCCATATTGAATGGTGAGGACCAAGAGAGCTGCTAAGAGCATAGCACCGCCCATAATATAATACCCCACATCAAAAGATCCTGTGTTAACCTTAATCCAAGCCATCATGTTAGGGCCAACCCAGCCTCCCACATTACCGCAAGAGTTGATGAGGGCAATGGACCCTGCAGCTGCAGGTCCTGTTAAGAAGGTAGTTGGAATGGTCCACCAAACGCCCATGGCTGCATGGATCCCGATAGCAGACATACAGACGAGCACAAGGGCTAGGACCAAATTTGAGGCAAATGGCGATAAGGCAAGACCTACAGCCCCTACTGTCAAGGCTCCCGCTACATGCCAAACCTTATCCCCTGTGAGAGTAGCCGTCTTAGAGATAATCAATTGTACTACTAGGGCTGCCATCATAGGGATAGCGATAGCGCCTCCCAAGAGGGATGTTGAAAGGCCCGATAATTCTTTGAGAACTGTTGGCATCCAGAAGTAAAAGCCCCAGAAACCTACAACCCAAAGGAAGTAGATAAGACAAAGCTTAAGTACCTTTGGATCAGTGAAGGCCTTACGAATAGAGTAGCGCTTCACCTTGTGCATGGCCTCCTTCTCTTTTTCATAGTTTTCTGTAAGATAATCCTTTTCTTCCTGGGAGAGCCAAGATACTTGGTCTGGTCTATCCTTAACAGCAAAGAAAAAGATGATGGCAAAGATAAGGGCTGGTACTGCTTCTAAGATAAAGAGCGCCTGCCAACCATGCAGGCCGAAGAAGGATGATTCTAGTAGGACCCCCGCAATGGGAGCCCCTAATATATTGGACAAGAGAAGGGATGTCAACATGAGGCTTGTCGCTCTAGACCGTTCTGCTGCGGTAAACCATCGTGGGAAGAGGACCGAATAAATAACAGGATACAGGGAGGCCTCGGCGGCCCCCAAGAGGAAGCGACAGAGGTAGAATTCAAACTCCGTAGACACAAAAGCCATAAATATGGATACGAGCCCCCAAGTGAACATGATACGGGCAATCCATTTTGTAGCAGAAAAATGGGCCGCCACAAGAGACCCTGGGATTTCAAAAATTAGGTAGCCCACAAAGAATATGCCCGCACCCATGCCAAAGACCTCTGGGGTAATCCAAGTCAAGTCTTGGGTCATGGTCAACTTAGCATAAGCGATGTTTACCCTATCTATACAGGCGATAATAGAAACCAGAAATACGGGAAAGATAATTCGCCAATCCCTGACTCGTTTCATATGCTGTAATAGGTTTGCATCCATAAACTTTCTCCTCTCATCAAGAAGGTATAAAAAAAACGTCCCCCTTGGGACCTATTATGTAAAGACAAACTATATCCATTATCAAATGTTTATTTCAAGTGGACATTTGTCTTTTTAATATGTTCCTATCCTACAATGCCCTTCTCACTTTGTCAATATAAAACACTACCTCCCTACATAAATAAAGCAAGTTAACCAAATTGGCTAACTTGCTTTTTCTATTTTCAAATTTTAATAACTAATAACTTAAACCGAAAACTCTTAATGACCCTATTGAGACTATAAGTGATTGATTAAGCTAGCATTATAGGCGGCTCCAAAACCATTGTCTATATTTACTACAGAAATTCCATTGGCACAAGAATTAAGCATACCCAAGAGGGCACTAATCCCCCCTAAGTTGGCGCCATAGCCTACCGATGTAGGGACTGCAATAACAGGCGCCGCCACCAAACCCGCCACGACACTAGGTAAAGCCCCTTCCATACCGGCTACCGCAATGATGACCTTAGCCTGGCGTATTCGGTCTAAGTTAGCGAAAAGGCGATGGATACCAGCTACGCCCACATCAGTAATCTTCTCCACGCGGTTACCCAAAATACGAGCTGTTTCATAGGCTTCCTCTACTACCCCATTGTCAGCTGTACCGGCGGATACAATAGCAATCATCGAATCCGTTTCTTCTGGCTCGGTCAACAAGATAGAAATGGTATGCCCCCGATCATTATAAGAAATAGATATGTCTCCTAGACGTTCTTTAAGTAAGTCATAGACCTCTCTATTGGTCCGCGTAATTAGTATATTCTGTCCCACTTCTGCCATACATTTAGTAATGGATAAGATTTCTCCCGGGCTCTTACCCTGACCAAAGATGACCTCTGGATAGCCTGTTCGACTTTCCCGTTGGGTATCAACTTTAGCACAACCAATATCCTTGAAGGGATAGTCCTTCAAGATTTGATAGGCTTGATCGTTAGATAGCTCATGCTTTTGAATCGCCTCAACGAGTTGGCAAATCTCCCTTTCTCTCATGCCAACACATCCTTTCTCAATCCTCTTAGGTCTAGGCTAATCTGCCCTTTTATACGGCTGTCCAAGCTTTTAATAAGCTCTTTGAAAGCAGGGTCCTTTAACAACTCGGACATTGAGTCATAGGGCAACTCAATCCTTAAATTAGCTCCATCATAACGGCCCCTCACATTAGCGTACCCATAGGCTATCAAGAGATTTTCCGCCCATTCTATGGTCTCTAAATCAGCCTGGGTAAACTTATAGTCGTGTGGCAAACGAGTCAAAAGGCAGGCATAAGAGGGTTTATCCCCTGTAGGCAGGCCCAACTCTTTAGAATAATACCGTATTTGATGCTTCCTCAGAACTGCAAGAGGAGAAATAACTCCCAATTCCTTCAAGGCTCTAAGGCCAGGACGATACTCTCCTAAATCATCATGATTTGTACCATCAGCAAAGTGAGAAAAACCCATTTGCTTTCCCACTTCTATAAGCTTAGTAAAAACAGCCTTTTTACACAGGTAACAGCGGTCCTCTGGATTGGTTTTGACCGCATCATCCACGGTCACATCAATGATTTCATGAGGAATACCATAGGTCTTGGCAAATTCAATTGCCTCTCTAATCTCCCGCCCAGAAATATAAGGGGATCGCATAGTCATCGCCACCATCTTATCCCCTAAGATCTGATGGGCTAGATAAACCAATAAGGAGGAGTCCACTCCTCCCGAAAAGGCTACGGCTAACTTTTCTAATCCTTCTATGCCCTTTTTTACTTCTTCAATTGCTTCCATGTCTCTATCGCTTCGTCTCTCACTGCTTGTAAGCTTACACCATGAGCTAAGGCACTGGCTCGACAATCATCAAATTCCGCCTTCACCCTAAGCGGCGTCTCATCTAGATAAGTCACCTTAAGCCCTATAGGACCATATATGGTTCCTACCCTTTGAACTTCTCTTTTTAACTCCCGCTTTTTCACCTCATAAGTCCGTAGACCAATGGCGGTCGTATGAATAAAGACCAACCTTTCTAAACATTCTAAGTCCTCTTCCCTACAAAGAAGACTGAGTTTACAAGCAGGCCGTCCTTTCTTCATACCAATGGCTGTAGTAAAGACATCTAGTGCCCCTCCTTTAAGTAGTTCTTGGCAAGCAAAGGATAGGGACTCTCCGTCCATGTCATCAATATTAGTTTCCACCATATACTGTTGGCTCACCTTACTAGTCCTATGACCTAAGCCCTCTTGGCAGGCCATGACCCGAAGGGCATTAGGGAAGTTAGCGTCTTTCTTACCAGCACCATAAGCCACCCTATCAATACGCCCCGAAAAGGTGTCCACAAAATCACTAGCTAAACACTTAATAATTGCCATACCAGTTGGCGTAGTTTGTTCAAAATCAGCGCCTCCCAGTGTCACGGGCAGACCCTTAGCTAGTTCTACAACAGCTGGTGCAGGCACAGGAAGGGTCCCATGGGCACAGGTCACATTGCCGCCACCTAGGGCAACTGATGTAGCCACGATCTTTGGCTTACCTAAGGCTTCGTAACAAATACAGGCACCTACAATATCCACGATAGAATCAATAGCACCAACCTCATGGAAGTGGACTTCTAGAGGGTCCTTACCATGTACATGCCCCTCCGCCTGAGCTATAAGGGCAAATATTTCTAAGGCCTTATCTACAACAAAGTCCGAGAGGCTGGATTCCCTAATAATCTTTTCGATATCCCTAAAATGGCGGCCATGATGACTACTAGCTTGATTTTGGTCATGATGCTCTTTCAGAATTACATCAAATTGAGTGGCCCGGATGCCAGCTTTCAAAACTTCCTGACAGGTCAGGCTATACTCATGATCAAGACCTAATCTAGCCAATTGGGATTCTAGATAAGAAAAATCTACACCTAAGTCCAACATGGCTCCTATATTCATATCCCCACTTATGCCTCTTTTACAGTCGTAGAAAAGGGTTTTCACACTTAAGCCTCCTTAGGAACGGACATAGAACCAAATGGCAAGATAACTACGGATGCATCTGGCCCTTTTTCAGCTAGGGCTTCATCCAAAGCCTTTTGTAAATCATGATATGGTTTGAGATGAACAGCTTTCATATCTTCATCGGACAAGTCAGATACGGCCCAAGTTTGTGCCCACAGAGAAATTTCTGCCATCTTAGCCGCCTTGTGGTAGCCCAAATGGAATTCTTGATCAATCTTTTTCAAAACTTCTTCTCCTGTTGGAGCTGATGCCATAAGCTTAAAGAATGGTTTAGGGCCGATCCCTGTGCGGCATTTAGCTACCATAATGAGGATGCCATCCTGAGCCAAGGCTAATTTGCCATTATCCAAGGCTTTTTGAGCCTGGTAGAGGTCAACATCCATAGGATATGGAGCTACAGAAATAACGATATCCGCTTTTTTAGGAATGGTTACGCAGAATACCTCATCGGCCTTTTCTACGCATTGATCAAAGCTAGCAAAGAGGTCCCCACAAGAAACGAAGTATACCCCATGTTCACTATCCAATACGGTTTGGATGGAGAATACGTCGATATCTTTGAGAACTTTCATCGCATCGATCATATCTTCATGAACTGGATTCCCTGCGAGGGCCAAGGCTTGCGCCTTATGGGACAAGGCTAGTTTATGGTTTTGTTCGATGGTTTCATACTTAGCTACCCCTGGCAAAAAGGCCTTACGACCGCCTGTATAACCGGCAAAATAATGGGGTTCCACAGAACCGATAACAACAACCTTCTTAGCTTCTGCTACGATAGAATTAAGGTACATTTCCGTTCCATTGGCACTAGCCCCCAAGTAGGTCATAGGGTCATTTTTAGCATCGTGGTTATGAAGTTCGTCCTTAGCAGCGATTTCTTCGTAGATTTCCTTGGAGAAGATCATATGATATTCTTCCAAGTTCCCCACCCTGTGACAGCCGGTAGCTATAATAAATGTTTTTTTGCGGTCTCTAATCTTAGGGTAAATTTCCTTCAAGATCTTAGCCGTAGGTGTAGGACGAGTCCCATCATTAACAATGATAACCAGTGGATCATCACCAGCGATAAAATCATCAAAGGATTTTTGTTGCACTGGATGGGCTAAGGCTTCCTTAATTAATGTTTCCTCATCCTTTTTTTCCACTTGATTAGGATTAAAAATACCCAACAAATTCTTTTGGTCCAACTTTAGATTGATAACTTCATCCTTACCATAACGAATTGGAATTTCCATGGCAACCTCCTAAGCTTAGCGCTTTTACATAAGAGCACAGATACAGGTAATCATAAGTAAGCAAAATCCAGGATAGAGATACCCTCATCTAGAGCCTATAAAAGTGATACCTATCACACTTATAGAATACAACAAAATTTGCCTTTATACCTCTAATCAGACTATTCCTATTTTTTATGTATCCATGACCTAAATAAGGTTAAGACAGGTACATACGCCTTATGGGATAAAAGCAAACAAAAAACGACCTCCTAAAGAGGCCGTCCTGGTATGTTCTAGTAGTGGAAGTATCATCCAAAGACCAATAGGATCTCATTCATTATGTACAAATTTCTCTACTAGAACTAGACTAATAACCAATATTAAAATAGCAGCTGCCCAGGTCATGGTATCTAGAGCTGTCTCATGGGATACAATTAGAAGCCTTACTACTGCTGTAATCCCTATGTAGAGGAAGAAATCCAGGGGAAAGTGGTAGTTATTCTTAAAGTACTTTACAATAAGAGCCAAAAATTCGAAGTAGAGGAAGAAGGTGATGAGCTCTTCGATCAAGTCAGAAAAGCCACCATGCTTAAAAAAGCCTAGCCATGCCGTATGCCCTAGACTTATTAAGGTATCCACAACAGCTCCACAGAGGACAATCCCTACTAAGAAAAGAGTTGTGTTCATAATCCGCATGAGGATTTTAACGATAGATGCATAAACGGGTTTCATAGAATCTCCCTAATAAAAAATATAGTAATAGGCCTCATGGGCCAATAAATACAGCCTTACTACAGAACAGAAGAGTTAAATCCGCCATTTTTCAATAGTTTCTTCATTGTTAAACTCCTTGGTCCGTCCATTAAATACAAGCCAGTCATTTTTAAGTTTCATCCGCACCAATTGCCGCAAAGTCTTTGTCTCTGAATAGGGTAAATTTTCAAGCTTAGAATCTTGCATGAGTGTGAGCAACCGATCGATCTCAAAAAATATCCTCAGATCTAGTAATTTTTCTCCCTTATCTAATTCTGGGAACTGATCCAATTCTCTATGCAAAGCTTGAAAAGACTCACCACCTAATTGACTAGAAGATTGCCGGTGTTCATAAAAGGCCAAAATTTTCAAATTCATCCGGTTGCGAATCTTTTCTAAATCCCCATCAGACCAATGCGGATTATCAATCGCATCAAACAAGGCCTTGCGCCAAGCTGACTCGCCATGAAAAGCAATCCGATGAGTATTACGCACAATCTGCCAACTTACAGTGACTGCTATTAATGCGATAACTATACCTAGGATCTGTAAGACGATACCCATAATAAACACTCCTACCTAAAATACTTATATCTACTACTTATACTCTTCTGCGTAACTAAGCGACTGGACTAGCAAAGCCACCGCCTCAACGTGAGAGGTTTGAGGGAACATATCTACTGGTTGAACCTTTACCACCTCATAGCCTAAAGGGCGGAGGATACCTATATCTCGGGCCATAGAGGCCGGATTACAGGACACATAAACCATACGCTTTGGCTTCATGCCCGCCGCTGCTATGAGGACTTCTTCCTTACAACCGGCCCGAATCGGGTCGAATACGATTACATCAGGTCGTTCGCCCTTCTTATAGAGCTTAGGCATTTCTATAGCCGCATCACCAACGATAAATTCCGTATTGAAAAAAACATTAGCAGCCGCATTTTTACGGGCATCTAGGATAGCTGGTTCCACGATTTCTATGCCGATAACCCGCTTAGCCTTATGAGCCAAGAAGAGAGATATAGTCCCCGTTCCGCAGTAGGCATCAATAACGCTTTCACCCCCTGATAGGTCAGCGAATTCTAAAGCCTTATTATATAGGACTGCTGTCTGTTCGGGATTCACCTGGAAAAAAGAATGAGGGCTTAAGGAAAAGGTCAAATCTTCAATGGTATCTTGCATGTAAGTCTCCCCCCATAGCAAGCGATTCTTAGGCCCCATGATAACATTAGTCTTACGGTCATTGATATTTAAAACGATGGAAGACACCTTAGGCAAGGCCTGACGAATCCCTTGAACCCATTCCTCTTGCCGAGGGAGGTTTGGATTGGTCCCAACTAATATAACCATCCATTGGTCTTGCCCTACACGGCCGATGACATGACGAAGGAAACCGTTACCAGTTCTTTCATCATAAGGTTCTACCCCTAAATCATGGGCCAAATCGTAGCAAACTTTGGCAATCTCATTATTTTCTGGCCGCTGAATAAGGCAATTAGTCCCATCGACAATAGCATGAGATCCCCTTTTATAAAATCCCATACGAAGATGACCCCGGGTTCCTCCAACAGGCATTTGCATCTTGTTACGATAAGCCCAAGGATTTTTAGGCCCTAAGGCTGGCAAGACTAGATTTTCCTCCAGTCCACCTATACGAACCATTATATCCTTAACCTTTTGCGTCTTGAGGGCTAGTTGATTTTCATAAGTGGTATGTTGTAATTGACAGCCTCCACAAATGCCGTAGAGTTCACAAGGGGCCTCTTGCCGTTCTGGAGAGGCTTGTAAAAGCTTGGTCAAACGTCCGATGGAATAGGTCTTCTTGACCGTCTCGATTATGACCCTTACTTCTTCCCCAGGCAGAACATAGGGAACAAAGACCGTGTAATTATCCACACGGCCAACCCCTTCTCCATTGGACCCTAGGCCATCAATCCAAAGGGATACTTCTTGACCCACTTCAACTGGGGCTTGATTCTTCATTTTCTTTCCCATCTTATCCCTTCTCTTGACCAAGGTGACGTCTATACTTAAGAATCGTCACTAATACTAACACAAGGACTATACAGAGGAGCTTAATCCAAAGTTCATAGCCCCCAATATAGGGTTCCAGGAGCTTGTCCTCAGTCATCATCTCGCCCCCTACCCAACCTAGGAGCATACCCCCTACATACAAAATGATAGGGTAGCGGTTAATAACCTTGGCAAAGATAGTAGACCCATATATCACAAGAGGTACCGTCACGAGCATGCCTACGACCACGTATTCTAAGTGACCTTGTGAGGCCCCTACAACGGCTAGCACATTATCAATGGACATCATAGCATCGGCCATGACAATGGTTACGATGGCTGGGAGGAGCTTGGACTTAGCTTGAATCGTCTCCGGTTGGTCATCTCCCACTAAAAGCTGAATAGCAATCCAAAGCAAAACGGCCCCACCTATGATATGTAAGGCAGGAATATACGATAAGGCCTCCACTAAGAGGGTGGCAAATAAGAGCCTCAGTATAATAGCCCCTAGGGTCCCCCAGAGTATAGCCTTCTTTTGTAGGCTAGGATTTAACTTACTCGCAGCCATGCCGATAACAACTGCATTGTCACCGGCCAGTAAAATATCAATGACGATTAGCCGTCCAATAACCACCCATGTGGCCAAGTCCAAAAATTCCATACGTTCCTATCTATACTTATTCTGATAAGGCTTCCCATTTTTCATAAAGGGCCTCTAATTCACTATTTGCTTGCTCTATGTTGCTAGCCAAGCTAGCCATTTGCTCATTATCTGCTTGAACAGCTGGGTTCATCAGCTGCACCTCGTACATCTTGATAGTTGCCTCTAAGCGGGCAATCTCCGTTTCCACTTGGCCTAGCTTTTTCTCCCGCATATAATCATTGGGCTTAGCTTCCTTCTTAGGATTAGCCTTAGCTTCTTCAGGTGGCACTGGATGAAGACCAGCCTTCTGTTTCTCTGGGTTAGACGAGTTTTTCATGGCCCCCGCACTCAAAGAGTTTTTAGGTCCATTTATTGAGCCTAGCTCGCTTGCTACCCCTCCAGAGTCCGCCTGACCAGGCAAGTGAATCCGTCCCTGATTAAGGGCCTCCTTAAAGTCAGTAAAATTACCTTGGAAATCTAAAATATGCCCCTGTTCAAGATCGATAATCCGCTTGGCCACCTGATCCAAGAAATAGCGGTCATGGCTAATAACTAAACAAGTGCCATCAAAGTTCTTCAAGGCTTCTTCCACAACCTCTCGCGTAGGAATATCTAAATGGTTGGTCGGTTCATCTAAAATCAAGAAATTATTACCTTGCAAGAAAAGTTTCAAAAGCGCCAGACGGGCCTTTTCACCCCCAGATAGGTCCCCTACCTTTTTGAAGACATCATCCCCACGGAACATAAAGGCCCCCAAGGCCTTACGAGCCTCTTCCTCCTTAAAGCCGAAATTGTTGACGATTTCATCAAGGACCTCCCAGTGGTCATGCAGTTCCTCGTGTTCTTGTGAGAAATAACCCACTTGAACCCGATTACCCACATCTACAAAACCCTGGCTAGGATGTAAGGCTCCTACGATGGTCTTTACCAAGGTGGATTTACCCGCTCCGTTAGCGCCAATAAGGGCCACTGCTTCACCACGACGGATAACAAAGGATACCTTCTCAAAAACAGGATGCCCCTCTTGATAGGCATAGGATACCTTGTCTAAGACTAACACCTTATCCGCAGACATAGCAGCCTTTGGAAAAGAAAAGGATAAATTATGACTGGTCTCTGGTGCCTCTAACCGCTCTAGGCGGTCTAGTTGAGATTGGCGGCCACGCGCCATCTTAGACTTAATGCCAGCTCGATACTTGTCGATGTATGCTTCTGTCTTCTTAATCTCTTCTTGTTGTTTTTCATAGGCCTTGAGATCAGCTTTAAAGTTAGCCTTTTTTTGCTTGAGGTAGCGACTATAATTCCCACGATAGGTTCGGGTCTTGTGGTGGTCTAGCTCAATCACACCCGTAACAATCCGATCTAGGAAATAGCGGTCATGACTGACTACTAGGATCCCCCCCTTATAGGAAAGAAGGTAGTTTTCCAACCATTCTAGCATTTCCATATCTAGATGGTTAGTGGGTTCATCCAAAAAAAGGAAGTCGGGCTGCCTTACTAGGGCCTTCGCTAAATTAATCCGAGTCTTTTGTCCTCCAGAAAAGGCGGATGCCGGCTTATCTAAATCTTCCTCCGTAAAACCTAAACCCAGGACAATCCGTTGAGTTTGCCGCTCATAGTCATAGCCCCCTAGCCATTCTAACCGGTTTTGTAAGTAGTCCAGGCGGGCTAAATCAGACGGTGTGGCTTCTTGGTCAGCTAGACGAGCAGTCAATTCCTTCAATTGATCTTCCAAGCGATGAATATCCGCCCAAGCTGTTTCCATTTCCTGCCTTAGGCTTGCATCACCTAAATCTACATCCTGCCGCAAGTAACCAATGGTAGCTACAGGAGACTTAACAACTTGACCGCCATCGCGCTCTTCTAAGTCTAAGATGCACTTCAAAAGGGTAGACTTCCCCGCCCCATTAGGACCGACTAAGCCCAAGCGTTCCCCTTGTGCTAATTCAAAGGAAATATTAGAGAATACCTGCTTGATACCAAAGGATTTTTCAAGTCCAATTATCCGAATTCGTTCCATACAACCCCATCTACTTACGCGAAAATAATCACATTTATTATACTATAGGACGCTAGCCTTAACTAGCATGACCATTTCTACCTTATCCTTAGTCTTCCGCGCATGCTGAAAGAGCTTCCCTAAGAGGGGGATATCTCCTAAGAAGGGAATCTTTTTGTACTGCGCCCCAGAACGATTATCCATGAGACCTCCGATAACCAAAGCTTCACCTGGTTTCATCCGAACTCGAGTCTGAGCCTGGCGGGTGGAGATTTTATAGGCCTTCATCTCTGATACTAGAGTTGGAGACGATACCTCTGCATAGACAGAGGCATCCACCGTTTTATCAGGGCTAATATAAGGAGTCACAATGAGCTTTATCCCCACATCTTCATATCGTACATGACTGGATTTTTCTCCATTTGTAGTGATTTCCTCAAGAACGGGAACCCGATCACCAATGAGAATCTTAGCCTCCTCCCCATTGAGGGTCATAATGGATGGTTTAGCGATTAGACTTGCCTTTCCCTGGGCCTGAGATGCTGATAATTCAGGTTTAACAAGCCAACGATAAGGATTACCATCAGAAGCCTTCCCAAAAGAAATGGCACCGTAAGCTTTGCTAGTATCCTCTCCATGATTACTGAGGCCTAGCCAGGACCAATTAATACCTAGCTCTTTAGCATAGGATTGTTCATAAGCCAAGATGGTTGCTTCCAAACGCACCTGTTTAGGCTCCTTATCTAATTGGGGATAAAGACTATAAATAGCCTGAGCCTGACTGGGTTTTACCCTAAGGAGGAGGGCATTGTTTTCCTTAAGAACAGCCATATTGGTAGGGTCTACTAAGCTACTCAAGACCGTCTTTAATGATTCTGGTCTCAGATGCTGAGGCTCCAACAAGATAGGTTGTTTAGCATCGTCCTTATCCCCCATATCCGTCCCATCTATCAAATACAGGTCGCCTTGCCGTTGAAGAGAAAAGTGCTTGAGCCCTGCCAATGACTCCAAAATCTCCTGTCCATCCTGGCCTTCAAGAGTACCTGTCACGGTCCCCCTTAAGGATTCAATCCCTATAATGTTCATATGATAGTTTTTTCCTATACCCGTAACTAGGGCTTGTAAAGGTGCTTCCTTAAGGGTCATCGATATAGGCTCCGCACCCAACACACAATTGTTGGCTCTATCAATATAAAAGTCCTTGTTCTGAACACTTCCATCCTGGTTAAAAGTCCCCTGAAAAGAAAAGGATGTCAAACATAAACCTCCTAACATAAGCAAGATAATCTTACAAATTAAACTCATAAACTGTGCCATTGGCGATCACCCCCAATTGATACTAAAGCCCTTTGATCCTTTATAGCCTCCAAAACGAGTCCTCCCTGACTCTCTCCGAGAGACAGACAGTACGATTGACCACCATAGTCAATCAGAGCTTGAGGGTCTGCCCCTCCTATCAGCCCTCGCAGGGTCACCTGGGCTGGCTCTGGGCTCCTCTTCGTACTAAGTGCTTCCTCCTGGACCCTAGGCCTAGTAACCTCATTTTTATGCTTGTGAACTAGAGAGGATTGCAACAAATAGTCTTCTAAGCCACTCTCGGTACTTGAGACTAGCTCCTGAGCTAAATCGCTGCGCCCAGCGCCAGCCTTCTTGTCCCCATTAACTTGAGCATGGTCTCCCTTCTTAGGTTCTAGATTCATAGCAGCTTTGAAACTATTTTCATCGCCGAATATAGAAGCCAAAGGATAGGGCTTTTCTACCGGTGCAACCCCTAGCAGTAAGGTCACATCTTTATCCGGACTTACATCGTGCTCCCGACTTTTTTCCATATTTTGAAACGCATCTTTAGATTCTTTATGGTGGAATTTATTCTCTTCTTGAAAGTCCTGATCTCTATCTAAACCTCCTTGGTCCAATATGGATATAACTTCCCTTCCAGCCATCGACTGATAGGGATAGATGACTGTATAAAGACAGACCCCTAGAAGAACTAGAGC
>URSE01000027.1 GCA_900550455.1 uncultured Veillonella sp.
TATTAACTAGCAAAAGTTCATTTTCCTTATAAACTCGACTCATCCTAGATTTACCTCCCCTTTTTATACTGAGGACATAGTCACTGAGGTGGCTTTTATCCTTTGTTCTTTTGGGGAGGTTTTCTTATGAAAGTAACTAAACAAGTAACGATTGCTATTGCAATGTCTCTTTTGGCTATTGGTTTTACAACAGTGGTATCCAATGTAGACGCATCCTATGGTTATGCCTATACGGATTCTATTCGTCCACCTGTTGAAACACCAACCAATGGTGCCTTTAGAAAACACATGGTAGAAGAAAATCAGGCTGACAATGATCGTCATGAAGCGACTACTTCCACTAGTAATAATTACACCTATATAGATGATAGCAAGACTGATTATTATGATAGCAGCCTATCGGATAGCGTCCGTTCCTTTATGATGAGCCTTTGCCAGTCCATGGGCTTTTCTGATCATCAATTGCGTATGCTTGGTTTGATCCGTTAAGAACCAGAGATAAGCTATCTTAGTAAGGGAACATATTTAATTGATGGCTAATAGTATAAAAATAGCCCCAAGATGTTAATGCTTGGGGCTATTTTTTTATACTAACTTGGCTGGAACTAAGCCTAAATCATGTATCATCTCAAGGTCTGATGCTGGTGACCGACCTTGGGTAGTTAGGTAGTTGCCAATCATGAGGCCATTAATACCGCCTTTGAGGGCTAAGGCTTGTAGGTCTCTCAGGTTGACCTCACGGCCTCCTGCGGTTCGTATAGAGGCTGAGGGGAGGATGAAACGGAAGACCGCAAAGGCTCGTAGTATCTCCAAGGGGCTTAGAGCCTTATTACTAGCAAAAGGGGTTCCCTTGATGGGGTTCAAGATGTTGAGTGGAACCGAGTCAATTCCTAGGTCCTTGAGGGCAAAGGCCATCTCGACCCGCTGGTCAGGACTTTCATTGAGTCCAAGGATGCCACCGGAACAAACTCGGATACCAGCTTTCTGAGCATTTCTTATGGTTGCCAGCTTATCTTGGTAGCTGTGTGTAGAACAGATGGAGGGAAAGTGGCTTGGGGCGGTCTCGATATTAGAGTGGTAACGGCTGACTCCAATCTCTTTGAGTTGTAAGGCTTGATCATAGGTAAGAAGGCCTAGGGAGCAACAGATTTCAAGACCTAGCTTGGTGTGGACAGCCTCTAGGGCTTGGAGTATTTCTTGAAATTCATGTGGGTTTGAAGTATTGCGACCACTAGTTACGATAGAGAAGCGGACTGCGCCGGCTTCTTTGGCTTTTTGGGCTGCCTCTAGGATAGCTTCCTTGCTGAGTAGGGAATAGACTTCAACGCCAGTATTGTAGTGGCTAGATTGGGCACAAAATTTACAGTTCTCTGGGCATTTACCTGAACGACCGTTGATAATAGCACAGAGGTCCACCTCCTGGTCCGCGAAGGCTTCTTTGATTGTATCTGCCATGGCTAGGAGAATTGGGGTGTCTTGGTCGGAGCAGTGGATTAGGTCTAAGGCTTGGTCTTGGCTAATCTCCTTGCCATCCAGTACGGCTTCTGTGATGGTCGCGATTGTGTGCCAACTTTTTAGGTGTCTATAGCTAGTATTCATGGGACCTCCTGAATAGTGTCATCAATGGGAAAATATTGTATTCATAATGAGATTGTAGAAAAAACAAGATATATTGTCAACTTTGTGTTTATAATAGTTGACAAATGGATCTTATTAGAAGAAGACTTATGGGCTATATCCTTTTAATATTAGACTTTATGGGCTATAATTAGAATGTTAAGTTATGTCTGAGGAGGTGGTAGCTTGTATTTTAATCATGTCATTGGACAGGATGCAATTAAAAACCACCTTCAGGCCTTGGCTGACCGGGATCGTCTCCCTCATAGTCTACTCTTCTATGGCCCTCAGGGGCTAGGAAAGTTAGACATGGCACTGGGGTTAGCATCCTATTTGCTAGGACGCCAGGTCTTCTCAGGTCCCAATGGCCAGAAATACTTAGATCATGTAGAGCAGACTCGCCTCGATCGGGGAGAATCCCAGAAAAAAGTAGATGAAGAAGGGTTACCGGTTTACCAAGATGGAGGCGATGCCTTTTGGATTCGGCCTATCAAGAAGACCCTTAAGGTAGACCAATGGTATCAACTCTTGCGCGACCATCTTAACGTGGCAAGTCAAGGGCGGCGGGTAGTTATCGTAGAGGATTTTCATAAGGCTAATGCCATTATGGCCAATGCTATGTTGAAAACTATAGAGGAACCACCGCAAGGGGTGACCTTTATTATCATCACTAATACGATTAATACTGTTTTACCAACCATCCTATCACGTTGTATGGACATCCCCTTTGGCCCCGTGCCAGATGGGGTTATACGTACAGCCCTTGAAGGGGAAGGTCTTGTGGTTACGGATCAAGCATTAGCGGCGGGTCAAGGAAATCCTGCTTTGGTTAGGCAAATGGCTAGTCAAGGAGCTGTGGAGAATTTAGAATTAGCCCTAAAGCTTATGAGGACATTGGTGGGAGATAAGCGAGCTTTTGCATTGGTTGCCTTATATACGGAGAACTTGGATCGAGATCAACTAGTGGATCTCTTTCATTGGATACAGGTCTTGAGCCGAGATCTCATGGCCTTGCGCTATGGGGCTAGAGACCAAGACTTGCAGTGCCCTTTGCAAAAGGCTAGCTTGTTACATATATTGCCTGCTTGGCCAACTAGGGCTTTAGAAGTTCTTGTCCATGAAAGTTTGCGGGCTCAACAGGCCCTTCGCTTATATATCAAACCAGCCCTGGCTATAGATGGTCTTATGTTGACTGTTAGTCAGGTGTTGCAGGAGGATTAATTGATTACTGTTGTAGGTATCCGTTTTAAAAAAGCGGGTAAAATATATTACTTTGCTCCTGGCGGTATCCACCTAGCCCTTCATGATGGGGTTATTGTGGAGACCGCTCGCGGCCTTGAGTTTGGAACCGTTGTTATTGAAGCACGTACCGTGGAGGAAGATCAGGTTTCAGCTCCTCTCAAGCATGTTCTTCGGAAAGCAAGCCCTAAGGACTATAAGCAGTTAGAAAAAAATAAGGAGAAGGAAGAAAAAGCATTTGCTATTGGCTTGGAAAAAATCGCTGCCCGTGGCCTAGCCATGAAGCTGATCAATGTGGAATATACTTTTGATATGAATAAGATTATCTTCTTCTTCACAGCTGATGGGCGCATTGATTTCCGAGAGTTAGTTAAAGATCTGGCAGCAGTTTTCCGCACTCGTATTGAATTGCGTCAGGTCGGAGTTCGCGACGAGGCCAAAATCCTTAATGGTATCGGAGCTTGTGGTCGCAGCCTTTGCTGTGCTAACCATCTAGGTGAGTTCGCGCCTGTATCCATCAAGATGGCAAAAGACCAAAATTTGTCCTTAAATCCGACTAAGATTTCCGGTGCTTGTGGCCGTCTTATGTGCTGTCTTAACTATGAGGATGATCTTTACCAAAAGGGGGGAGACCTCTATGTGAAGCGGGAGTCCAAAGAAGATTGCTATGGTGTAGAGCCACCGGGAATTGGTAAGGCCGTCGTAACTGAAGAAGGCATTGGTAAGGTCCTTAAAATCAATCGCAATAAGCGGTTGGTTAAGGTCCAATTGGATGAAGGTCGCACCATTGACCTTAAGTGGTCTGAAGTGACACCGTCGGATGTGGGTCAAGACTAGCTATGAGTCATGAGCAAATCTTAGAAGATCCTCTGGTAACCTTGGATGACCTCATCATAGGGGGGCGTAAAATATACCAGCGATTAGATCAATTTAAGTTTTCCATCGATGCGGTTCTCCTGGCACACTTTGCCTCCTATAAGAAAGGAGCCTCCTATTTAGACTTAGGAACAGGGACTGGTATCTTGCCCCTGTTGGCAACGGCTTTAGGGGCGGATCATGTGACAGGATTAGAAATTAATCCTATTATGGCGGGCTTAGCTCGACAGAGTGTGGCCTATAATGGGTTGGAAGAATCTATTCAAATTATAGAAGGGGATTACCGGTTAGGACACTTAGGTCCTAGCGCCAAAGAGGGTCTCTTACATTTGGGTTCACGACCCTTTGCAGGGGTTTTAGTAAATCCTCCTTATTATGATAGTCAGGCTGGCAAGAAACCAGCTTCTCATGATCTTAGTCTAGCCCTTCACGATGGAGAGACCTCCTTGGACATGGTGCTAGCCACTGCCAAGCGCTTAGTCAAGTATGGCGGTAAACTGTGGATGATTTATCTGGCTTCTCGGTTACCCCATGCTCTAGGAACTATGAGCCGCTATGGCTTTGCTCCCAAACGGATGCGCTTGGTCCACTCGTATCCTAAAGGCCAGGCTAAACTCGTCCTTTTAGAGGGGCAATTGGGGGCTAAGGAAGGACTTGTTATAGAAGATCCTTTGTTTATTTATAAAGAACCAGGTGTTTACACAGAGGAGGTGGCAGGCTGGTATGGACAAGCAAATAGGAACCCTTTACCTAGTGCCGACACCCATTGGTAACCTGGAGGATATGACCTATCGGGCTGTACGAGTTCTGTCTGAGGTAGACCTGGTAGCAGCAGAAGATACCAGGCATACGGGACAATTGCTTAAGCACTTTGCCATTAAAAAGCCCCTTATCTCCTACCATGAACACAATAAGGATAGGGTGGGGCCTGAACTAATAGACCAACTCTTGGCAGGTAAGACTATAGCGCAGTGCTCTGATGCGGGTATGCCGGCTATTTCAGATCCTGGTGCAGACCTAGTGACTCTGGCTATTGAGGCAAATATTCCTATTGTGCCTCTGCCGGGGGCTAATGCAGGGTTAACCGCTCTCATTGCATCGGGCATGGATACTAAGCGATTTTCCTTTATTGGTTTCTTACCTAAACGAGGCAAACATCGGATAGCTAGCTTAGAGTCTTTACAGAGTCAGGAGGGGACCATCCTCTTGTATGAGGCTCCCCATCGCTTACAAGAGGTCCTAGAGGATATGTACCAAGTCTTGGGTAACCGGCCTATTACTTTGGCTCGGGAGCTCACCAAGAAGTTTGAAGAATTTACCCGAGGTGAACTTAAGGACCTTATTGAACATATTGATGATATTACTTATAAGGGGGAGTTTGTCATTCTCCTAGGAGGGGCTGACCAAGCGCCTCAAGGAGACTCAGATCAACCGCAGGTATTGCTGTCCTATGAGGATGCGGTAGCTGCCTTAGTAGACCAGGGTATCCCTAAGAAAGATGCTATCCGTACGGTAGCTAAGGAGCGAGGCGTATCGCGCCGTGAGGTATATAATGCTATAGAACAGGGCTAGCTTTCATTTGGCTAGTACCTAAAGGAGGATATTATGGCAGAAAAAAAGACATTCTATATTACAACACCAATTTACTACCCAAGTGCTAAATTGCATATTGGCCATACCTATTGCACATCTGTGGCGGATACCATCGCTCGGTTTAAGCGCTTGGCAGGCTATGATGTTCGCTTCTTGACCGGTTCTGATGAACATGGGCAAAAAATCCAACGGGCTGCTGAAAAAGAGGGCATTACTCCTTACGAATATGTGACTCGTATCGTCAACGGTTTTAAAGACTTGTGGAAGCATTTGGATATTTCCAATGACGATTTCATCCGTACTACGGATAAACGCCATGAAAAGGTAGTGCAAAAGCTCTTCCAAAAGGCCTATGATAAAGGTGATATTTATAAGGCCGAATACGAAGGTTGGTATTGTACGCCATGTGAATCTTTCTGGACTGAACTCAACTTGGGACCTAACCACACTTGCCCAGATTGTGGCCGCCCTGTAGAAAAGGTTAAGGAAGAATCGTACTTCTTTAAAATGAATAAGTACGCCGATCAATGGCTTAAATTCATCGATGAAAACCCTGACTTCATTCAACCGGAATCCCGCCGTAATGAAATGATTCAGTTTGTGAAACAAGGCTTGGAAGATTTGGCTGTATCTCGGACTTCCTTCGATTGGGGCATCAAGGTGCCTTTCGACCCAAAACACGTAGTTTATGTATGGTTCGATGCTTTAGTTAACTACATCTCTGCCTTGGAACCAGAGGAGCATAAGGGAGAACTCTATAAGAAGTACTGGCCGGCAGACCTTCACTTAGTGGGTAAGGAAATCGTTCGTTTTCACACTATCATCTGGCCAATTATGCTTATGAGTTTGGATTTACCATTGCCTAAAAAGGTTTTTGGTCATGGTTGGATGATTGTCGATGGCACTAAGATGTCTAAATCCCTTGGGAATGTTATTGACCCAGTCCCTCTTATCGAAGCCTATGGGTCCGATGCCCTTCGTTACTTCTTGCTTTCTGAAATTCAATTGGGCAAGGATGGTAACTTTACACTTCCTGGCTTTGTACAAAAGGTAAATACCGATTTAGCTAATGATTTAGGTAACCTTCTCAACCGGACAGTAGCTATGGTCAATAAGTACCACAATGGCCTTTTGACCAATGTGGGTGACCTAGATGATTTGGATAAGGACTTGTCTTCTATGGCTGTAGCCACAGCGAAAGAATTTGAAGAATACATGGAGGCTATGGAACTCAATAAGGCCATTCGCGCTGTGTGGACATTCATTTCTCGTACTAACAAGTACATTGATGAAACCATGCCTTGGGCCTTGGCCAAGTCTGAAGACATAGCAGACCAAAAACGCTTGCAATCTGTTATGTATCATTTGGCTGAAGCCCTTCGTATTATCGCCATTTTAGTAAGTCCAATCTTGACTAAGGGGGCCCCTAAGATTTGGGAGCAATTGGGCTTGTCAGGTTTTAATCAAGTGACTTTGGCAGATGCTAAGACTTGGGGTCAAATTTCCGATGGGACTAAGGTTGTAAAGGGGGATCCTATTTACCCTCGCTTTGACATACCAGAAATGGTAGAAGTTACGGAGCCTAAAGTACCACCAGCTCTTAAGGAGGATGAGGCTTCAAGAGAAGCTACTGGAGAAGGAGCTAGCGAAGCTTTTGAACCTTTGAAAGAGGAAATTTCCTTTGATGATTTCGAAAAATTGGATATGCGGGTTGCTAAGGTCTTGACCTGTGAAAAGGTACCGAAATCTAAGAAACTTCTGCTCTTTACCTTGGATATAGGTTTGGAAACCCGTACAGTTGTATCGGGGATTTCCCAGTTCTATGCACCAGAAGACTTGATTGGTAAAAAGGTAATTTACTTAGCTAACCTTAAACCTCGTAAAATCATGGGCATTGAGTCGGCAGGGATGATTTTGTCCGTTGAGGATATTGCTCATAATCTAGAAGTAACTAATGTGGCTGACTCTAAACCAGGAGCAACCATTGGGTAAGAAGTAAGAATAGACAAAAGCAATCAAGGCTAGTCCTTGGTTGCTTTTGGCATATGTAAGATAGGATATAAGATGCGTTTGTTTGACACTCATGCTCATCTCAACGATGAGCAATATAACAATGATCGAGAGACCATGATTCAAGCCTGTTTTGATGCGGGCATAGAGTACATTGTCATCCCTTCCGTCGATAGGGAAACTTGTCAGTCTGGTATCGCCTTAGCTGATGGTTATGACAATATATATGCTGCTGTGGGGGTCCATCCTTGTGAAGTGGCTCATATGACAGAAGATGATTTGGACTACTATAAGGACATGGCCCTTCATCATGATAAGGTGCGGGCTGTTGGTGAAATCGGCTTGGATTACTATTGGGACAAACCTGATCGAGATATACAAAAAAAAGCTTTTCGGCGACAAATGGACTTGGCCCAAGAAGTACAACTTCCTATTCTCATTCATGACCGGGATGCCCATGGGGATACTATGAACATTATTCGAGACTACAAGGATAAGGTATGGGGGGTATTCCACTGTTACTCAGGGTCTTGGGAAATGGCCCGTCAGGCTATCGACCTTGGCTATTACATATCCTTTGCGGGGCCTGTAGCTTTTAAGAATTCTCATTCCTTAAAAGAAGTGGCCAAACAAGTACCTATGGATCGGATACTCATCGAAACAGATTCTCCTTATTTGACGCCACCTCCATTTAGGGGCAAGCGTAACGATCCTTCTAAGGTTCAATTTGTAGCGATGGAAATTGCCCGCCTTAAGGGAATGGATGTGGATGAATTTACCGCCCAAACCTTGGAAAATGGTAAGAGGGTATTTGCTATTGAATAGGCTAGGAGAATAGTTTCATGAAACGTATTGCCTTTATCGATTTGGGCTCTAATTCTGTCCGCTTTGTGGTCATTGAGAATAATGATGATGGAAGTCACCAGATGATCTACCAAGAAAAAGAGTCTATCCGCCTCAGTCAGGGCATGTGGGAACATCAGAAATTGACTCAAGCTGCTATGGATCGAGCTATCAAAGCCTTGCAGGGCTTTGCCCATATGGCAGAGGTCATGGAAGTAGACTCCGTCTATGCAGTGGCTACGGCGGCTGTCCGCTTGGCCCATAATCAGAAGGAATTCATCAATCGTGTCGAAAAAGAGACGGGATTTGTTCTCCACTGTATATCTGGCCAAGAGGAGGCCCGCTTAGGCTTCTTGGGGATTATTAACACCTTAAGTCTATTGGATTTTGTATCCTTTGACCTAGGTGGTGCTTCTACGGAGGTTTCCCTCGTTAGAAATCGGCAACTGGTTCAATCGGTTAGCCTTCCTGTAGGGGCGGTGACTCTTAATGGTCGCTTTCCAACAGATGAGGTGGTAGATTCAAAGGCTTTGTCTCGCATGATGGCTTATGTAGAGACTATTATAGAAGATTATCCTTGGCTTAAAGATGTCCGCCTGCCTCTTGTAGGGATAGGAGGAACGGCTCGTAATTTAGCCAAGATGGACCAACGAGCCCACGATTACCCCATTGATAAAGTTCATAATTATCCTCTATCGAGGGATCGCCTTAAAGAACTTTTCCATATGGTTCGGTCCAAGACTGTCAATCAACGGCGGAAAATTCCTGGCCTATCTACAGACCGAGCGGATATTATCGTGGCGGGTACGGTCATTATTGAAAGTCTCATGCGCTTTACTAAGGCTAAGTGTTTATTGGTGGGTGGATCAGGTCTCCGGGAAGGTCTCTTTTATGACTACTATGGTCAAGCCCATGGGAAGAGCCCTGTTATGGACGATATTCTGGCCTACTCGGCGGATTCTATCTTCCTTCGTTTGGGGCCAGCAGAGCGTAAGCACGCCATCTATGTAAGGGCTATAGCGATTCGTCTTTTCGACCTATGGAAGAAGGCTCTGAATCTACCAGAATGGAGTAAGAGACTCTTAGCGCTAGCAGCCCTCCTCCATGATGCGGGTAAGCGGATTAACTATTATAGTCATGCTAAGCATGGGGGTTATCTCTTTGTGAATTCCAATATCTATGGGCTTAGCCATAAGGAACAGGCTATGGTGGCCCTGATGATTATGAATTCTCACGGGATTGCTACTAAAAACTACCGCAATTTTTCCTATGCCAAGTTGCTGTCAAGTGAGGACAAAAATCTCATGCAGCGTTTGTCCCTTATTTTATCTTTGGGAGAAGGCTTGGACATTACTCATGAGGAACTAGTAGAAGACATATCCTCAAAATTTAAGGAGAAGGACTTGGTTTTACAGGTCTATGTGAAAGCTGGTGCCAATACCATGCCGGCCCAAGCGGCTATTGAAAAGTTATCTAAATCATTTAAGAAGGAATGTAAGAGGAATCTCTTGTTTTCTTGGCGTCACATCCGCTAGGAGGAACTATGTCACAAACACCTATTAGACGCTATGCCATGCTCCATGTAGGTTCTACTAGCATGAGTATGACTATCATTGAATATGAGTCACTCGAGTCCATGCGAGTGGTGGACTATGTTAGTCGCGCTGTTACCTTTGGGGAAGAACTCTTTCAGACGCAACGGTTATCCTTTGAGACCATAGAGGAAATTTGTAAGGTTCTCAAGGGCTACAAGCAGCTTATGGCCGATTATGGAGTGACGGAAGCCAAGCTCTATGGGACGACTGTTATACGAGAAGCCAAGAACCGCCGTATTATCCTGGAACAAATCTTTATCCATACGGGCTTTAGGGTCGAGGTTATCGACATGCCTAAGGAAGTCTACTATAAGTATTTTGCCCTTTACTACCATATGCAAAAAAATCCTCTTCACAAGTCCGGCCAGCCACTTATGTTTGTGGATATTACCTCGGGCGGGGTGGGCATCACGGTTTGGAAGGGCTCCAAGGTCCTCTTGCAACACAATATCCACTCTGGGTCTTTGCGGGTTATCGAATCCTTTGATCGCTATCAACAAGCGTCAGCTTCTTTTCCTAAAGCGGTGGCCCAATACTTGAGACGGGTCTTAAGCTCTCTTAAGGAGGAACTCCTGGCCTTTGACCTAGAAAATATCGTATTTGCTGGTGATGAAGCCCGATTTATGGCTGCCTGTTTAGGTCAAGATGGACCACAGGAAGGGGCTGTTTCTATTCCGGCCCAAGAGGTAGCGGACTTTGTAAATACTTTTGAAGCTACATCCATCTCTACCCTAGCCAATCGCTATAAAATCCCTGAATTTAGAGCTCATATTATTATGGCAACCATGATTCTTTATGCGGAAATCATCCATATGATCAAGCCAAGTCATGTATTGGTATCAGGTATTTCTTTTGCACAGGGGATTTCTATGTTCTATGGTGCTACTAAGGAAAATGCGTCATATACTCATCTATTACGAGAGCAAAATGTGCAGATTGCCCGGTCTATCGCCAAGCGCTATCATACGGATACGGTTCATGACAGAGAGGTAGAACGCTTCTCTATGCAATTCTCGGAGGCACTTAAGGATCAAGGCGTGCCAGAACGGTGGGGCTATTTGGGGCGTATAGCGGCCCTTTTGTGCTCTGTAGGGAAGTACGTCAATCTCCGTAACCATGGGGAACATGCCTATCATATTGTCATGGGGTCCGATATCTTCGGTTTATCGGAAGAGGAAAAAGAAGTGGTAGCCAATGTGGTCTATTACCACTATAAGGGGACTCCGTCTGATGATGATGACTATTACCAACGTCTTACGGAATACCAAAAGATTGCTGTTCTTAAACTGGTTGCTATTATTCGCGTGTCCTGTGCTTTGGATGCAGGGGGCAACCAAAAGATTGAACGTATTGCTATTACTAAGGAGCCAGACCAACTGTTAGTTAAAGCCTATACACAGGAGAATATATCCTTGGAACGATGGACCTTTGAACGTGATGCGGTTTTCTTTGCTAATGTTTTTGGCCTAGCAATTCGATTGGAAGAAGGGGGGGCTTGGTAAGATGTTTAAAAAACCTAAATATTATTTTAATCGAGAGCTGTCTTGGCTCAAGTTTAACCAACGGGTTCTATCCGAGGCTATCGATCCAACTAATCCACTCTTAGAACAGTTGCGATTTATTGCTATTGCGGCATCTAACCTAGACGAATTCTTTATGATTCGCGTGGCGGGCCTTCGCCATCAAGTCCTTAACGGTGTCACCAAGTACGATGCGGCACATATGGATGCCAAGGCCCAACTCAAGGCCATCGATGAATCCGTTAAGCGCCTCGTAGCTACCCAATATGAATATTTAGCTAAGGTTTTGGCCAAGTGCCAAAAGGAAGGCCTTCGATTTGTGGATATAGGGACCCTAGATGATAAAGATTCGAATTGGCTTGAGGGGTATTTTAAGACGACCGTCTTTCCGGTGGTTACGCCTCTAGCTGTTGATTCTGGTCATCCTTTTCCGTTCTTGGCCAACCGTACTATTAATACCATTGTCTCCATACGCCATAAGTGTGAGAACTTGAATGAAGCGGAGCGGATTGCAATCATACCAATTCCATCCGTTCTACCCCGCATCATAGAATTGCCTAAACGAGAGGGGGAAGATCGCCGCTTTGTCTACTTAGAAGACCTGATTAATGCCTATGCGGATCATTTCTTTGTAGGCTATGATCTCTTAGATCGAGCTACGTTCCGAGTAACCCGCGATGCAGATCTAGAAATCGATGAGGAGGATACTACTAATCTCTTAACGGAGGTAGAAGAATCCCTTCGCCAACGGAGAAGAGGAGATGCAGTTCGTTTGGAGGTGTCCGGTCACGGCACTAGTGACTTACTGGCTATTGTCCTAGACACCTTGCAGTTAGAAGAGAAGGACCTCTATTATGTGGATGGGCACCTAGATTGTCAGATGTATTTTACTCTCTGCGATTTGGAGGGTTTTGATCACTTGCGTTTTGCCCCCTTTAAGCCACAAGTTCCTAGTGAATTAGTTGATTGCCATCCTGACCATATGTTTGAGACTATCAAGGATCATGACATTTTGGTCCATCATCCTTACGAGTCCTTTGAGGCTGTAGAAGATTTTATTGCTCAAGCCGCTACAGATCCACAGGTCTTGGCCATCAAGCAGACCCTCTATCGAGTATCATCTAAATCTCGTATTATTGCCTCTCTTATCAAAGCTGCGGAAAATGGCAAGCAAGTTACTGTCCTTATGGAAGTTAAGGCTCGTTTTGATGAAGAAAATAATATTCACATGGCTCGGCGTTTGGAAAAGGCTGGTTGCCATGTTATCTACGGCCTTAAAGGCCTTAAAACCCATTCTAAAATCCTGTTAGTGGTAAGGCGCGAAGAGGATGGTATTCGTCGTTATGTCCACCTAGCCACAGGCAACTATAATGGTAAAACTGCCCGTCTCTATACGGACCTAGGCCTCTTTACATCTAATGATGAGTTTGGTAATGATGCGTCCAAATTCTTTAATCTCATTTCAGGCTACTCGGATCCTCCTGAATGGTCTAAATTTATCGTAGCCCCTCTTAACTTACGGGAAAAAATCGTAAATCTTATAGATCGAGAAATTCAGCATGTAGAAGCAGGAGATAAGGGATATATCATAGCTAAAATGAATTCTCTCTTGGATAAAAATATTATAGCCAAGCTCTATGAAGCTTCTTCTAAAGGGGTTAAGATTGACCTTATTATTCGAGGCATTTGTACATTACGTCCTGGTATTGAGGGTGCAAGTGATACCATATCTGTTCGGTCTATTGTGGGACGTTTCTTGGAGCATCATCGCCTCTTTTACTTCTATAATGGGGGGCGAGAAGATGTATTCCTCTCTTCTGCTGACTGGATGCCACGTAATCTCAATGAACGTGTAGAACTTATGATACCTGTTGAAGGGCGACGCCATAAAGAGCGGGTTAAGGCTATCTTGGATTTATATTTAAACGATAACCAAAAAGCCCACATTATGCGTGCAGATGGTTCTTATCGTAAGATAATAGCCAAAGAAGGCCTCTTGTCTGCTCAAGAAGAACTTATGAGACTAGCAAAAAAGGGCCAGAAACCTAAAAAAATGACAGATTCTGAACGTTTTCAGCCCATGTTAGGGACCGATTGAAGATGAAGAACTCTTCATCATTAAAAACCATTAAAAAGCCACTAGCTATAGGCTAGTGGCTTTTTTTGATTTTATGAAGATATTGAGGTAGTTCATTTTAAATATAAACAGGATTTTATGACCAAGAAAGTGCTGTCTT
>URSE01000028.1 GCA_900550455.1 uncultured Veillonella sp.
TGGACTCATTGTATTTTATTTTAATTCCTTTGTAAATGATAGGTTTTAAAACAAATTAGATCTTACAGCCAAGATGACACAGAAAAATATAAGCACTTCGAGAGAGATTGGGTGCAGAGAGCCAAAATAAAAGGACAGCTCATACGAGCTGTCCTTTATTATAAGCAACTTTCGCCACTAGATTTATTGTTTTAAAACTTCTTGCTTCTCCATCTTGGACAGGCGGAAGAAGTCATATACCTTTTGGGCCGCTACCATATTCATACCATCTGCCTGGGCTAATTCTTCTACGGAGGCCTGCCGCATGGCCTCCATAGTTGGAAAACGAGCCCAGAGGCCCTTCCGGCGCTTAGGACCAATCCCCTCAATGTGGTCTAATATGGATTCTAGGTTACGCTTACCCCGTAACTTACGGTGGAAGGTAATGGCAAAGCGATGGGCCTCATCCCGGATTTGTTGCAAGAGTTGAAGCTCTGGCGAATGATGAGAAAGGATGATTGATTCTGATTGACCTTCTACGAAGACTTCTTCAATCCGTTTTGCTAGGGATATAACCGGCACATCGGTCACCCCTACCTGACGAATGAGAGGGATGGAGGCATTCAGTTGCCCCTTCCCCCCATCGATGATGATAAGGTCTGGCATAGGCCAATCCGTTTCCTTCCCATAGCGCCGCTCCATGATTTCCGCCATAGACTTAAAGTCATCCGGTTTACCCTCTGTAGTGTGGAGTTTGAACTTACGATACTCCTTCTTGGCCGGCTTGCCACCTTCAAAAACTACCATAGAGGCTACGGTTTCCGTGCCCTGGGTATGGGAAATATCAAAGCACTCCATCCGTTCAGGCAGGCGTGGTAGGTCCAACACATGGGCCAGGCGCTTTACAGCACCGCCAGACTTATCAATCTGATACTGCCACTGGCGGTGACGTTCTGCCAAAAAGGTTTCTGCATTTTCATGGGCCATCTTAATCAGGTCATGTTTATAGCCCTTTTGCGGCACCCCTATAGTCACATGCTGCCCCTTCATATCGGTAAACCAATCCTGGAAAAGAGCCTCTTCTTCTGACTTCATAGGAAGGAGCAATTCCTTAGGAATAAACGTAGAGGCTCCATAATATTGCTTGATAAATTCCGTCATGATTTCATCCGGCCGTTCCCCTTCGTTTTGTACGAAGTAGTTCTCCCGCCCTAAGAGGCGGCCAGATCGAATAAAGAGGAGTTGCAAACAGGCTAGACGATCGTCCATGGCAAAGCCCAAGACATCGATATCGTTGGCCTTTTGCGTCACCATACGTTGCTTTTCTTGAATTTTATCCACTGCCTGTAAACGGTCCCTAAGAATAGCAGCCCTTTCAAATTCCATGGCTTCTGCCGCCTCTTCCATCTCCTTCTTAAGGTCATCTAGGAGCGGTATGGCCTTACCTTCAAAGAGTTGAATAATTTGCTCTATATAGGACTTGTATTCTTCCTTCGATACATAGCCTGCACAAGGAGCCTGACAGCGATGCATATGATACTGGAGACACGGCCGATCCACCTTCATAGACCGACAGGTCCTAAGGGGAAAAGACTGGTGGAGGAGCTTAATAGTCTCATGAACAGCCCCTACATCCGTAAAGGGTCCAAAGTACTTGGCTCCATCTCGGAGGAGACGGCGAGTCATAAAGAGGCGAGGAAAGTCTTCTTGTACCGTAATTTTTACATAGGGATAGGTTTTATCATCACGCAACATGATGTTGTATTTGGGATGGTGTTCCTTAATTAGAGTATTCTCTAAGATCAAGGCCTCCATTTCCGTCTTGGTCTGTATAGTCTCCACATCTACAGCATGCTTCATCATAGCCGTCACCTTAGGGGCCCGATTGGCATCGTGACGAACATAAGACCGGACTCGGTTGCGGAGGTTAATGGCCTTACCCACATAGATAATTCGCTTATACTTATCCCGCCAGAGGTAAACGCCAGGGCTGGTCGGTAGATGACTGACCTTCTCTAGTAGTTCCTCACTAGGCATTATCTGCTTCCTCCATAAATGTGCGAGTCCGTTTTAGGACTGGTCCCAAGAATTGTCCTGTATAGGATTCTTTTACCTTAGCTACATCTTCAGGGGTCCCTTTGGCTATGACAGTCCCCCCACCAGACCCTCCTTCAGGGCCTAAATCTATAATGTAGTCTGCCGTTTTAATGACATCTAAATTATGTTCAATAACAACTACAGTATCGCCAGCATCTACCAGCTTTTGAAGGACTAAGAGAAGCTTCCGAATATCCTCCGCATGAAGGCCCGTAGTTGGTTCATCCAAAATGTACATAGTCTTACCCGTAGATCGACGAGCTAGTTCTGTCGCCAGCTTAACCCGTTGAGCCTCACCACCAGACAAGGTAGTGGCTGGTTGCCCTAGACGAATATAGCCCAAGCCTACCTCTTGAAGGGTTATCATCTTGCGGTGAATCTTAGGTATAGCTGCAAAGAAATCAACCGCATCATCCACGGTCATATCTAAAACATCTGCTATGGACTTACCCTTATATTTAACCTCAAGGGTTTCCCGGTTATAACGGGCGCCCTTACAAACTTCACAAGGTACATAGACATCTGGTAAGAAGTGCATTTCAATCTTGATAATACCATCACCTCGGCAGGCTTCACAGCGGCCCCCCTTCACATTAAAGGAGAAGCGCCCCTGCTTATAGCCTCGCATCTTGGCTTCTGGAGTTTGGGAATAGAGTTCCCGAATGGCATCAAAAACGCCAGTATAGGTAGCAGGGTTGGACCGTGGTGTCCGTCCAATTGGACTTTGGTCTATATTGATAACCTTATCCACATAGTCCATTCCCCGTATCTCTTTGTGCTTGCCAACCCGGTGGTAGGTTCGGTAAAGCTTATTGGATAAGCCCTTGTAGAGGATTTCATTGATCAGCGTGGACTTACCAGAACCAGATACCCCGGTGACTACATTAAAAAGACCGATAGGGAATTTAACATTGATATTTTGTAGGTTATTTTCCTTGGCTCCTCGTACTTCGATGGCAGCTTTACCAGGCTTGCGCCGTTTTTCAGGGAGGGCTATAAACTTCTTACCCGCCAAGTATTGACCTGTAATGGACTTAGGATTAGCCATGACCGCTGGCACAGGACCAGCCGCGATAACCTGGCCCCCATGTTCACCTGCGCCGGGGCCGATATCTACGAGATAGTCCGCCGCCCGCATAGTGTCTTCGTCATGCTCAACCACCAAAAGGGTATTGCCTAAGTCACGAAGGCCCTTCAAGGTTTCTATAAGGCGGTCATTATCCCGTTGGTGGAGGCCGATAGATGGTTCATCTAAAATGTAAAGGACCCCTACCAAGCCAGACCCAATTTGGGTGGCCAACCGAATCCGTTGGGCTTCCCCACCAGATAAGGTCCCTGCAGCACGGCTCATAGTTAAGTAGTCCAGGCCTACATTATTAAGGAAGCCTAAACGGGCCTTGATTTCCTTCAAAATCTGTTCTCCGATGACCAACTCTCTCTGAGATAAACTAAGGGATGAAAAGAATTGTGCTGCCTCCTTGATTGTCATATCAGTCACTTCTTCGATGTTCTTGCCACCTACGGTGATGGCCAGTACTTCTGGTTTAAGTCGAGCGCCATGACAGGTTGTACAAGGCTTGATGGACATGAACTTTTCAAACTCTTCCCGCATAGCATCAGTAGAAGCCTCTGAATGACGGCGTTTAACCATAGGTAAAATACCTTCATATTCGGTATGGAAGGTTTTTACCTCCCCCCGCATGTTTTCATAGTCGAAGGATACCTTTTCCCGGGACCCATGCATAATTTCTTCTTGAAGCTTCTTAGGGAGTTCATCAAAGCTATTATTCAAAGAATAGCCATTCTGCCGCAAGAGGCCCTCTAACTGCCGCATAAACCACGCATTGGGGTTGTTGGACAAGGCCACTACCGCTCCATTAGCAAAGGAAATAGACCCATCAGGGATGACCATATCTTCATCCACTTCCATGGTAGATCCGATCCCCGCACAAGCCGGACAAGCCCCAAAGGGAGAGTTAAAGGAGAACATACGAGGCTCAATTTTAGGGAGGGAAATATGGCAGTCAGGGCAGGCAAAGTGTTGGCTGTACATGTGTTCAGGCCCATCAACTTCTGCTACCAATACCAAGCCTTCCCCCCACTTAGCAGCGGTCTCCATGGAATCCGTCAGGCGACTTTCAATACCCTCTTTGACTACTAAGCGGTCGACCACTACATCGATGTCATGCTTCTTGGTTTTTTGAAGGTCTATATCTTCATCCAAGGTTCTTACCACGCCATCCACGCGGACCCGGGAGAAACCTTCCTTGCGAAGCTGATCAAAGACGGACTTATGTTCCCCCTTCTTGCCTCGAATCATAGGGGCTATAACCAATATCTTTACCCCGTCTGGGAAAGTCATGACATCATCCGTCATCTGTTGGATAGTCTGTTGACTAATAGGTTTCCCACATTGCGGGCAATGAGCATGGCCTACCCGGGCAAAGAGTAGGCGCAGGTAGTCATAGATTTCCGTAACCGTCCCCACTGTAGACCGCGGGTTGCGAGAGGTGGTCTTTTGGTCGATGGAAATAGCTGGGGACAAGCCCTCTATATAGTCCACGTCAGGCTTATCCATTTGGCCCAAGAATTGACGGGCATAGGCGGACAAAGATTCAACATAACGTCGTTGCCCTTCCGCATAAATGGTATCAAAGGCCAAGGAAGACTTACCAGACCCTGACAAACCAGTAATAACATTAAATGAGTCCCTTGGTAAGGATATATCTATATTTTTTAAATTGTGTTGGCGTGCACCCTTCACAATGAGTTGATCTTTCATGCAAATTCCTTTCTCCATAAGTAGGTATAAGGATTAGTCTTTTATAGTTAGTAAAGCTCGTTTAATTTCTTACTTACTTTCCTTGATGTGTTTTTTTAGAACCTCTAGGCATCCTAGGTTTCGCTATCTTAGATTGGCCCGCTTCATGCATATCTGACCACTGCTGACGCAGTTGGCCTAATTGGTCCCGCAAAACAGCAGCCCTTTCAAAGTCTAAAACCTTAGCCGCAGCCTTCATATCCGCATTGGTTTTTTCAATGAGATTAAAGAGATCCTCTGCCGTCATATCGGCCACTTTCGGACTAGCAAGAGGAGTCCCGTAGACCACACCCTTAGAATCCGTCTTAGGACTGGACTTCTTGCGACTCCCCTTGCCCTTTTTACCGTTCTTGGCCACACCACCAGCAGCGGCTGCATCGAGGTCGTCAGCATAAACTGCATCTTCCGCTAAATCTACGGTAGAGACCTCTGAATCCTCCTGTATCTTGGTCAATTCAATGAGGTCCTGCACCTCCTTATGAATCGTCTTAGGGGTGATGCCATGTTCCTTATTATAGGCCTCTTGGATAGCCCGACGCCGTTCGGTTTCACCGATGGCCCGTTCCATGGATCCAGTCATGCGATCAGCATACATAATTACGCGACCATGTTCATTACGGGCCGCCCTACCTATGGTCTGGATCATAGCCGTATCAGACCGGAGGAAGCCTTCCTTGTCGGCATCTAAAATAGCTACTAAAGAGACTTCTGGCATATCTAGGCCCTCCCGAAGGAGATTGATCCCCACTAGAACATCAAACAGGCCAGCCCTGAGATCCCGAATGATCTCAGCTCGTTGGATAGTAACGATATCCGAATGGAGGTAGCGGACCCGAACTCCCATTTCCTTGAGGAAGTCCGTTAAATCTTCCGCCATCTTTTTAGTCAAAGTGGTTACAAGAACCCGCTCTCCCTTTTGGGCGGTTTTCTTGATTTCCCCTAAGAGATCATCCATCTGCCCTTTAATAGGCCGTATCTCGATTAATGGATCCAAGAGGCCCGTTGGGCGGATAATTTGTTCCGCTACATTGGTCTCCACTTCCATTTCATAAGGGCCAGGTGTAGCAGACACATAGATGATTTGATTGATCCGTTCTACAAATTCATCGAATTTTAGAGGTCTGTTATCTAAGGCCGACGGAAGACGGAAACCATATTCGATAAGGGATTCCTTACGGGCCCTATCCCCGTTGTACATGGCCCGAATCTGTGGAACCGTCACATGTGATTCATCCACCATGATAAGGGAATCATCTGGGAAGTAATCGATTAGGGTATAAGGTGCATCCCCTGCCTTGCGTTCCGACATATGGCGTGAATAATTTTCAATGCCCGAGCAATATCCCATTTCCTGCATCATTTCAATGTCATAGCGGGTCCGCTGTTCCAAACGTTGGGCCTCTAACAGGCGGTCTTGGGACTTGAGCTTTTGCAATTGTTGGTCTAATTCTTCCTCGATACGGGCAATGGCTACATCCATCTTTTCCTTAGTCGTAACATAGTGAGAGGCAGGGTAGATGGCTACGTGCTTACGTTCAGCGATGACTTCACCTGTTAAGGCATCACATTCCACCAGGCGGTCTATTTCGTCGCCGAAAAGTTCTACCCGTACCACCTTTTCTGAATAGGAGGCTGGGAAAATTTCGATAGTATCCCCCTTAACCCTAAAGGTACCGCGGACAAAGTTCATATCATTACGACTGTACTGGATATCCACTAACTTGCGGAGAATTTCATCGCGAGACTTAACCTGGCCTAGACGGAGGGACAAAACTAGATCAGAGTAATCTTCTGGGTCCCCCAAGCCATAGATACAAGATACGGAAGCTACGATAATGACATCCCGTCGCTCAAATAAGCTCATGGTCGCACTATGGCGAAGCTTATCAATTTCATCATTGATAGACGCATCCTTCTCAATATAGGTATCAGAGGAGGGAATGTAGGCTTCTGGCTGATAAAAGTCATAGTAGGACACGAAGTATTCCACCGCATTATGGGGGAAGAAGTTTTTAAACTCTGCACAGAGTTGGGCCGCTAGTGTCTTATTGTGGGCAATAACCAGGGTTGGTTTTTGAACAGCTTCAATCACCTTGGCCATAGTAAATGTCTTACCCGTACCGGTAGCACCCAGAAGGACCTGCGCCCAATCCCCCCTCTTAACCCCCTCTACTAGAGAAGTAATTGCCTGTGGCTGATCACCTGTTGGGACAAAAGGAGCCTCTACGCGAAAGGCTTGTCCCCCTTCTACTTCCTGTTTATATGTCTTAGCCATAATCCACCTCTTATTATAGTAAAAGGCAGGAAAATCCTGCCTCATACACATACCTATAGACTGGCAACGGATGCTAGTCTTCCTTATTTACTTTCAGCGGAATCCAAGGCCGTATCCACTTGATCTTGTGCCGTCCGAATAGCCTTCAATTCTTCATCAGTCAACTTACGGCCTGCTTCCGGATCTTGATTGAGGGTGTCTTCCCCTTCCAAGACTTCCATAAGCATTGCAATAGCAAAGGGGCTCAATTCTGGTGTAGACACTTCTACCGCCTTCACCTTTGCCCATTGATCAGAACCGTAGTTTTCAATACGAGCCGACAGCTCTTGCCAATTAGCCAGGAGCAAGCGGGTAATAGGCCGATAAATATCTACCCCAAAGTGTTGAATAAGGGGTACGATGGTATCCATAGCCTCCAAGGGCGCATGGTATTGATTTTTTTCATTTTCCTCTTTCACATAGGATTCGATAAAATCGCGATCAAACTTACTTGTCACTAGACACCATTCCTTTATCAAACAAAGCAGCTGCAAATTCTTTAGCGTGGAATGGACGTAAGTCATCCATGCCTTCGCCTATACCAATCCAACGAACAGGGACCCCTAACTCTTCCTTAATGGAAATAACCACGCCCCCCTTAGCAGTACCATCTAACTTGGTAACCACAATGCCATTCACAGGGACAGCTTCACCGAAGAGCTTAGCCTGAGATACGGCATTTTGACCGGTTGTGCCATCCAAGACTAGGAGGGTTTGATGAGGCGCACCTTCTACATGATTATTTGCAACACGACCAATCTTCTTGAGTTCCTCCATCAAGTTTACCTTAGTATGAAGGCGGCCTGCTGTATCTACAATCACAAAGTCTGCATTCCGAGCCTTGGCAGCCTCCATGGCATCATACACAACAGCAGCTGGATCTGCCCCTTCCTTGTGCTTAATAACAGGCACATTGATTCGTTGACCCCATACAGATAATTGGTCTGCTGCTGCAGCTCGGAAGGTATCGGCTGCTGCGATGATAACCTTCTTCCCTTGGTCCGCATAGTAGTGAGCCAACTTAGCAATGGTCGTAGTTTTACCTACCCCATTTACGCCCACCACCAGGATTACTTCTGGATGGTGAAGATCTAGGGTTTCTTCTTGGGCGGATAGGATTTCTGTAATGCGGTCTTCCATAAATGGTAATACATCCCGCGTATCATTAATAATCCCTTCTGTAACTCCGCGACGCACTTCCTTCATGAGGTAGCCCGTCGTCTTAGGTCCTAAATCGGAAGTGAGGAGAGTCCCTTCCAGGTCATCCAAAAAGTCATCGTCAATTTGGGCGTACCCAATAACGATATGTTCTACATTGGCCACAAAGGACTTACGTGTCTTTTCTAGGCCCTTTTTAATATTATCAAAAAATCCCATTAGGATACTTCCTCCTTCAACTCTTCAAAGGATACGGTCAAGAGGCGAGAAACGCCCCGTTCAACCATGGTTACCCCTTGAAGAACTTCTGCTGCTTCCATGGTCGGTTTTCTGTGGGACACAACAATAAATTGCGTGCTATGATCCAGGTGTTTCAAATAAGCGGAGAAGCGTTCTACATTAGCTTCATCCAAAGCCGCATCCACCTCGTCCAAGACACAGAATGGCGCTGGTCGATAGAAGAGGAAGGAGAACAAGAGGGCGATAACTGTAAGAGCCCTCTCCCCTCCTGAAAGCAAGGTCAACTGCTGTCGCTTCTTCCCAGGCGGTTGAATATAAAAATCAATGCCACTGGTCAAGATAGCGTCTGGATCTGTGAGGACAATTTGAGCTGATCCTCCGCCAAACAATTGGCTGAATACCTCTTGGAAACGCTTACCCACAAGGTCTAATACCTCTATGAGTTGAGTAGACATAGCCTTGTCCATCTCCGCAATAACCGCCTCTAACTGGCCCTTAGCCTCTTCGAGATCAGCTAATTGACCTTGCAAGAAGTCATAGCGCCCCTTGGCCTCTTCATATTCTTCCATAGCATTAGGATTAACCGATCCTAAGGCTGCTATTTGAGCCATAAGATCAGCCTGTGCCTGCTTCCATTCATTAATGGAACCATCTAAGATGATAGCTCCCGCTTCTTCTAAACTATAGCCCATTTCTTGAAGGCTTTCTTGTGCTCGCTCCGCTTCCATCTTGTAGCGAGTCAGGCGACTTTCCATATCTAGGAGTCGAGCCTGTACTTTTTTTTGTCGGTTGGTCAAATCTTGTTGCTCTTGAAGAATTTCCTCCATGGCCTGCCGTTCACTGGCTGTCTTAGCATAGGCTTGATCCCGTTTTTGCCCTAATTCAGCGGACATCTTTCGTACCTCTTGCAAGGCTTCCTCAGTAACTTGTCGCTCTTGTGGAAGACCTTGAGCGAGGCGCTCCTCCACTTGGGCTAGGGACTGACTGAGTGGGGCTAGCTTTTGATCCAAGTTTGCAATGGATGCCAGCCGAGCTTCCTTTTGACGCTTGCGATCTTCTATGCTTTGTCGCAAGCTTTGACATTGAAGTCGCATATGAGTAAAAGCTTCATAAGCCTTTTGTTGAGCTTCTTGAAGTTCCGGAATAGCCGCCATAAGGGAGGCTGTCGAATCAGAAGCATCTTGGCTAGCTACAAGGGCGTCCAATTGTCCCTGTAGTTCTTTTAGCCGCTCCTCTAAAAGCTCTACACCCTTGGTCAATTCACACTTGCGCACCTCTATGCGGTCAATATCTTTTCCTAGGCCTTCTAAGCGATGGGCTTCATTGGCTACCTGGGTATCTCCCGCCACCTTGAGAAGGTAACGATGTTGTCGTTTTTCCTCCCAGGATTGCCGGTCTGCAGAGACCGCATCAATATGGGATTGGTCATGGGCCAATTCTTCTTGCCACCGTCGCAGATTCTCTCCCGTTTGATCCACTTCTTCTAAGAGGCGGACCATCTCTTCCTTACGGCTTAGAACAGAAGCCTTGCGGCGCTTATTAGTACCCCCAGTGAGAGAACCTCCCGGTTGGAATTGTTCACCTGTAAGGGTCACTAGGCGTAAGGATTGCTTATACTTCTTCTGAATCTCAATAGCCTGATCCATGTCTTCCACCACTAGGGTCCGCCCCAAGAGCTGTTGAAAGACTCCTGTAAAAGATGGATCATAGTCTATGCAGTCGATAGCACGGCCGATGACACCCGCTTCCCTTAAGGCTGGAGTTTCTAGTAGACGGCCCTTAACACTATCCACAGGCAGGAAGGTCACGCGGCCACCTTGCGTTCGCTTCAAATAGGATACCGCCTGTGATGCAGCTTTAGCAGTAGTCGTCACAACATTATTAACCGCACCACCTAAGGCGATTTCAATCGCTAAGGCAAACTTAGGTTCTACCGTAAAGAGGTCGCCGATGGCACCTTTAATATCCTGGCTCCAAGCTTCCTTGGCCTTGAGGACATTCTTAGTCCCCTCCATATAGCCTTCGTGTTGTTCCGCCCATTGCTCTAATACTTCCAAGCGGCCTTGGGCTTTTTGGATATCATTTTGAGCCTTTTGCATGCGCTTTTGATTATCTCGCATGCGGAAAACCATGGCCTTTTCCTGATTGCTCAAGCTTTCACATTGATCCTGAGCATAATCATAATCAGCTTGGGCTGTAGCAGCCTTTTCCTTAGCCTGAGCTAAGGCTTGATGACTCTTCTCTAAGTCTCCTTTGAGGGCTAATAGATCCTCTTCCAAACGACTTAATTCACGGGCTTTATCATCAATAGATAGGCGGGTCCGTTCCATATCAGCCATGATTTCAAGATGTTGTTCTTGACGAGAATTCGCTTGGTTTTGAGAGGCTTGTAACTTAGCCTGCTCAGCTTGGAGCTTAGCACCAGCTTCCTAGTATTTTACTTCTAAAGCCTGCAAGTCACCTTCGTTGGCAGACAAAATTTCCTGATCGGCCCCTATAAGCTTGTCCAATATGAGGACTTGTTGTCCCTCTGCCTCCTTAGTGGCTTGTAATTCGGATAGGCGTGTCTTGCGGTCATCTCGATCACGTTCTGCCGACTTGGCCTGTTCTTCCAAGAGTCGCAGTTGGCCTACGAGTCGTTCTTCCTCCCGTTGCACTTGCGCGAATTGTTCTTCCCAGGCCTTGAGTTGGTCTTGCCCCTCAGCTGAGTCCAACTGTAATTTCTGCCGCTTAGCCTCTAAGAGGGTTAATTCCTTTTCTAATTCTGTATCTTCTGCCTGATAAGCCAGATTATCGTTTTCAAATCGAGTAAAGAGGCGATCTGCCGTCTTATAAGCATGGTAACCCAAGGCTCCATCAAATTCTCGCTTAGTCCGCGACAACTCCATGTATTGACGGGTCTTCTCAGCCTTGTCCGCCAAGGGCACAAGTTGATCTTCTAGGGTGGACATAACATCCCCAACCCGTTCCATATTGCGCTCAGTAGCATTAATCCGGCGGAGAGCGTCTTCCTTATTAAGCTTAAATCGGGAAATCCCCGCTACATCTTCAAAAATGAGGCGTCGCTCTTCAGGCTTGGAATTAAGAATGGCATCGATGCGGTTCTGCCCAATAATGGCCATAGAGTCCTTACCAAGTCCCGTATCAGCCAGAAGCATATGGATGTCCTTTAAACGGCATTTGCGCTTGTTAATCATGAATTCCGTTTCACCAGACCGGTAGATACGGCGGGTAATAGCTACTTCTGCCATATCCACATCCAGAGTTCCGTCTGAATTATCAAAGACAAGAGTCGCTTCTGCAGCACCCATAGGGCGGCGCTTAACAGTACCGGAGAAGATGATATCTTCCGCCTTTTGCCCCCGCAAATTACGGACATTGGATTCTCCTAATACCCAACGCATAGCATCAGTAACATTTGATTTCCCAGACCCATTTGGACCGACAATAGCCGTCATGCCAGGAGAAAATTTTACTACCGTCTTATCAGCAAACGATTTAAAACCCTTCATTTCTAAGCGCAATAGTTGCATGACGTCACCTCCTGTCCAAGATAAAAGGCCCTCCCTCAGGGAGGGCTCATGCAAGTAATAAAGAATTCTTTACCCACAATCCATATGGTATTTATTATAGCACAAAAATCAGCTTCCCTACACGGATGGTAACCCTTGTGCCATCCCCCTTCCAAGACCAGTAACAGTTCGGATAGATGGACTCAAAATAAGCTGCATTGGCTGATTTGAGGCCCTTGATTTGGGAGCTCATGGTTAAAGGATAAGACACATGGATTTCTAGTGGATCCTCTCCCCCCTTTTGTAAAGAACTACCCAATCCCTTTTGCTTATTGGCCAACAAATGGGCTCGCACATCATCCAAGAGTCCTTGAATTCGGTCTCTCCACCTCCTATTTTCCACCAATTCTCCAAAGGATGGATGGTAAGGCCCAGCTACTAAACCTCTTCCCTGGTCTAACTCTCGGGTAGCCTGCAGACCTGTTCGAATGACCTCGATGCCAGCTGCCTCCCAATAGTCCTTGAGAAAGGCCCCATAAGCTACAGCCTGGTCCAAGGTCAAGGCTTGATAATCCCCAGCCCGATAAGCATCAGCCAGATCTGTATTTTCAATGACAAGGACAGGATAGATCCGGACAAAATCAGGCTGCAAGTCCTTAATTGCCACAGCTGTTTCTACTAAGCTAGTCCACGTTTCACCAGCTAGTCCTGGCATGATTTGTAAGCCTATGGTCATTTCCTTCTTCTTAAGGCGCTCCACTGCATCTACCACATCCTGCCGATTATGGCCTCGATTAGCCATTTGCAAAATTTGATCATCCATGGACTGGACACCGATTTCCACCGTAGTCACACCATGTTCCAAGAGAAAGTCAATAGACTCTAAGGCTAGGGCATCAGGGCGGGTTGAACAGCGAATACCGTCAATCCTGCCCTCTAATAAGGCCTCATAGGCGGGGGCTAATAAGGCCTCCTGCCAAGCTCTTGGTATAGCCGAAAAAGAACCTCCATAGAAGGCTACTTCCCAAAACTTATCGGTCCGGCCCGAACCTATGTATGTCTCTATGGTCGCCTTAATATCCTGAGCCGATGGCAGTGATTTAGGTAGCTCTTGACTGGTACGGCTATCTAAGGCTTCCTCCCTAGCAATCCGATGTTGATTACAAAAAGAACAAATTTGTGGACACCCTAGATGGGGTATAAAGAAGGGTATAAGCCCTCGTTTCTTAGGCCTTTCTGGCCGGTCTTCCCTTGACTTACATAAGCCACTCACAGACCTTTTGCTCTCCTTCACAAGGGATCCTCCTTTCATCCATCCTTAAGCCATGCCCTTCACATAGGCTACTATCGATCCTTAAAAACACCTTAATTTTACCACATAAAAAGCGAGCCTAAGGCTCGCTTTTTAT
>URSE01000029.1 GCA_900550455.1 uncultured Veillonella sp.
TGACACACAGTCCGAAAGATTTGATTGAAATTGAAGTGTAGTAAGGAGAGATTCTCATGATTTCCAGTAATGACTTCCGCCCAGGCACAACTATTGAACTAGACGGTAATGTATGGCAAGTTGTTGATTTCCAACACGTTAAACCTGGTAAAGGTGCTGCTTTCGTACGTTGTAAATTGAAAAACTTGCAAACTGGTGCTGTGGTTGAACGTACTTTCAATGCTGGTGAAAAAGTGCCAAAAGCACACGTTGATCGTCGTCGTATGCAATACCTCTATGAAGTTGATGGGGCATACACATTCATGGATAACGAAACCTACGATCAAGTTGAATTGAACCTAGAACAATTGGGGGATGCTAAAAACTTCTTGCTGGAAAACATGGAATGTTCCATTATGTTCTTCCAAGGTATCGTTATCGGTCTTGACCTTCCAGTTTCTGTAGAACTCAAGGTAGTTGAAACTGAACCTGGTATCAAAGGTGATACTGCTACTGGTGGTAACAAACCTGCTACTCTCGAAACAGGCTATGTTGTAAAAGTACCTATGTTCATCAATGTTGATGATGTACTCCGTATTGATACACGCACAGGCCAATACATCGAACGTGCATAATTGCACCCTTCTTTATCAAAGCCATATCGTTTTCCCTTGAGGAATGACAGAAGATAGTACCCGTCTTGCAACTACATAAGGCAGACTGGGTGCTTTTTTCTTGGGAGCACTATGAAACCAAAGATCAGCCAATCAGACTTAGGACAAATTAAGATCGGTCATGCCGTCTATGCCACTATAGCAGCGATTGCAGCCCGTCGAACTCATGGTATAGCAGGCTTAGAGTCCACCATTAACGATGGTATTAGCCGACTCTTAGGGGCTAAGCACGACTATGAAGGAGTTAAGGTATCCTACTCTGATAATGGAGAGATTCATATGACTGTTTACATTGCTGTGTCCTATGGTTATCGTATTCCAGACTTAGTCTTACGGTTACAAGAAAGAATAAAAACGGCTATACAAACCTATACTTCAATCAAGGTGGAAGCCATTGATATTGTGGTGCAGGATCTCATCTTTGATAGGGCTAATCAGGTGATTGGAACAGATGACCTAGACCCTTCAAGTGGAGCACAGGGTCAAGCTTTTAATGATATAGGTTTAGTTGCTAATCCACAGGACCAGAGCCTTTTGGAGTCAATCAGAAACTTGGTCTTATCCAGTCCCGCTATTCATGCATTAAGCCCCCGTTTTAGGGATGAAGTGGAGGATAAATTAGCCACACCCCTTCGCAAAGAACGATTGCCAGGGATTAATCTGAAAAAGACTAAGGATGGGCTAGAAATAAATCTCTACCTACAAGCTGTATATGGCTATAAGCTCATTGATGTTGCTCATTCCTTACAAGAATCTATAGGACAATTGGTACAAGAAGACCATCAGCTAGACTCTGTCAAAGTAGATGTTCATTTTGAACGACTCATTGAAGATGCTAGTAAACAAGAAGGAGATAAGAATGACCAAGAAAACTAATCGTCGTGAAACTCGAGTCTATATTGCTCAAGCTTTGTTTGCTGCTGAATTTCATGGAAATGCTGACCCTATTAGCTTTCCAGAAGATTTGGTTAAGGGTCTTATTGATTACGACTATGCATCAGAAGTAATCGACGGTGTTATGGCCCATAAGGGAGACTTGGATGCTAAAATTCAAGCTCATTCCCCTAAACGTAAGGTAGCCATGTTAGATCCTATGGATCGAAGCTTAATGCGCTTGGCTTTATGGGAGATGGACCACCAAATAGACCCTAAGGTAGCTATTAATGAAGCTGTTAATCTCGCTAAGGTATTTGGGTCGGATAACTCCTATAAGTTAGTTAATGCTATTTTGGATGCCTATAGAAAGAGCCAGTAAGCCTCATGAAAGCCTATTACTTAGGAATTGATACCTCTTGTTATACTACTTCCTGTGCCATCGTGGATGAGTCTGGTAATCTTCTAGGAGAGGCGAGAAAAATCTTAGAAGTAGCGGACGGTAAGCGGGGGCTACAACAATCGAATATGGTATTTCAACATACTAGGGTTCTCCCAAGCCTAATTGAATCCTTGCCACAAGTGCCTTTGGCAGCTATTGGTGTATCCGCCTTTCCAAGACGGGAAGAGGATTCTTATATGCCCGCTTTTTTAGTAGGCAAGGGCCATGGCCATAGTTTAGCTCATATGATGAAGATACCAGTCTATGAGTTTTCTCATCAAGAGAACCACATCCTAGCGGCCTTGCGAAAACAAGATTATCCATTGGATAAGCCTTTCTTTAGCCTCCACCTATCTGGTGGGACTACAGAGCTCGTATATTGCCAACCTTGTGAAAGAGGGGTCATTGATACACGGCTCTTAGGAGGGGCCATGGATTTACATGGAGGGCAGTTCGTAGATCGGATTGGAGTGTCTTTAGGACTCCATTTTCCTACAGGAGCTCAATTAGATAGCCTATCGCAAGAGGGGGAGGATTATGAACCTCTTCCAAGCGCTGTAAAGGCTGGGCAGATTTCCTTTGGAGGACCTTGTTCTGAAGCTTTACGCCGAATTGAACGTGCTGCTATTCATGAGATGAATTCGGAGCACCTGGCAAATTATCAAGGCAAAATGGGGAGGGCTGTCTTTCATGCCATGGCTAATAGTTTAGAAAAGATGTTAGCCTATCATTTAGAATCCTATCCTGTAGAGGACCTTGTAGCTGTGGGAGGAGTCATGTCTAATGGCTATATTCGACAACGGTTGCAAGCCTTTTGTAAACGTCATAAAATCACAGCTATTTTCGCTGACCCTAAGTATAGTGTAGATAATGCTACAGGTGTAGCTTTTGGAGCTAGTCTTATGGCAACTAAATCATACACGTAGTAACTCCTGTAAGTCTCTATAGGTTGCTTAGGTGATTGTGGTTACAGCTGATTTTTAGTGAGAGTTAATCATGAATGTATTGTCCATTACACAATTAAATAGCCTTATTGGCCGTACCCTAGATCGCGAGTACCTACTTAAGGGTTTTTATGTGCAAGGGACTATTGTAAATCTTAAGCGACACTCTGCAGGCCACTATTATTTTTCTTTGAAGGACCAGGATGCTTCTATAGATGTGGTCATGTGGTCTTCGACGGTTATGCAAAAAGGATTGGTAGGCCTTTTCGAGAATGGTTTATTAGTGACCATCAAGGCTTCTATAAACTTTTGGACCAAGGCAGGTCGCCTCAATATTGTGGCATCGGATATGCAAGTGGGACAGAAGTCACCGTTGCAGTTGGAATTTGAAGCCTTAAAAAGAGAATTGACTGCTTTAGGCTATTTTGATGATGACCATAAGAAGGCAATCCCTGAGTTATCCGCCTGTATCGGTCTTGTCACCTCTTCTTCTGGGGCTGTTTTACATGATATTTTGCATGTATCCTTACAACGAAACCCTTTGGTTCGTTTTAAAGTCTTTTCTGTTCCCGTACAGGGAGACAAAGCGGGCCCTGTGATTGCTCGAGGAATTGCAGCGGCAGATAAGGACCCTGAGGTGGATACCATTATCCTAGGTCGGGGGGGTGGATCTGCCGAAGACCTATGGCCATTTAATACAAGGGCTGTAGTAGAGGCTGTCTACGCTTGTAAAAAACCTATCGTTTCAGCTGTAGGTCATGAAACTGACTACACACTTTGTGATTATGCCGCTGATATGCGAGGGGCTACCCCATCTCATGCAGCTGAAATTACGGTTCTACCAATGTCTGTCATGGAAGAACACCTCCGTCTTAAGGAAGACTACTTGAATACCTATATGCGCCAAGAAGTATTGGATCGTAAAAGGACTCTAGCAGCTCTATTTAACCGTTCCTTGGGTATGCCAGCTCTTCAAATGATTCACCAGCAGCGGTCTCTTTTAGATAAGAAAAGGGGAATTATGACACAAGACATGAAGGTGGCCTTACAGAAGGAGAAATATCAACTGTCTCTCCTAGGACAAGAGTTAGAGGCCCTCAATCCAATGAATATTATGCTCAAAGGCTATTCTAAGGTTGAACTCGCAGGGCATATGGTGACCTCTGTTAAGGGGCTACGAGCAGGAGATCAACTCACCTTAACCCTACCAGATGGGGCTATTGAAACAGAAATTAAGGAGGTCCATCATGGCTATAAGCATTAAATCCTACGAAAAAAAATACGCAGCCTTAGAGGAGATTGTCCGGAATCTAGACCAGGAGGACTTATCTCTCAATGATATGTTGACACAATACAAGAAGGGACTTACTCTTGTTAAAGAATGTTCGCAAGTCTTGGATTCTGTGGAAGGTGAGATTCAACAGATTATTGAAGAAGTTCGCATTGCAGAATAAGGAACTAGCATGGATATTAAAGCCTATTTAGATGCCCATAAAAATCAGGTAGAATCTTGGTTGCAGGGCCTTCTGATCAGCCCTAATAAAGAATACGAAAAGCTCTATGATGCCATGAATTATAGCCTCCTTCTTGGAGGAAAGCGAATTCGTCCAAGCTTGACCATGACTATCTTAGAAGCCTTTGGTCGCCAGCCAACTGATTATAAGGAAATTCTTTGCGCCTTGGAGTGCATCCATACCTATTCTTTGGTCCATGATGATTTGCCGGCCATGGATAACGATGATTATCGGCGGGGTAAGTTGACTAATCATAAGGTATATGGGGAGGGAATGGCTATCCTAGCAGGAGATGGTCTGTTGACTGCAGCCTTCCAACTTGTGACTGCTAATAGGATTGCAAAAACTGATCAAGTTTTGGCTGTTATTCAGGTCTTAGCTAGGTGCGCTGGCCCAGAAGGTATGGTCGGAGGACAGGCCTTTGATCTTATGAGTGAAGGTCAGCATATTCCTTTAGATGAACTCAAGGTTCTCCACCGGGGAAAAACGGGGGCGCTCTTTTCTGCCTCCGTAGAAATCGGCCTTATTTTAGCCCAGGTTGACAGCCGAGTGTATGATGATTTTATGACTTATGCTGACCACCTAGGCTTGCTTTTCCAAATTACTGATGATATTTTGGATGTCACTGGTACCGTTGAAGACCTCGGTAAAACACCAGGCTCTGACCTCCGCCAAGACAAGTCAACCTATGTATCACTCCTAGGCCTAACAGGGGCTAAGGAGGAAGCCGCTCGTGTAGCCGCCGCTGCCAAAGCGAGTATCCGAGGCCACCAAGCTAATATAGAATTATTGGAGGCCCTGGTTGATTATTTATTGATTAGAAGTCATTAAGAGGATAAATCGTGTCTTTGTTACAGGGAATATTTCATAATTATTTGGCACAAGCAGCCTTCTTTTCTTGGTTTATAGCCCAGGTTATAAAATTTATTATTGTTATGATTAAGGAACAAACGCTTCGCTGGGAACGTCTGGTTGGATCGGGAGGTTTTCCTTCTTCTCATACCTCCTTTGTAGTAGGAACAACCATGGCCCTACTCTTAAAGTATGGTCCAGACTCTGACCTTTTCGTTTTAGCCTTAGTCTTATCTTGTGTCGTCATGTATGATGCTTCCCATGTGCGCTTGGAGGCGGGAAAACAGGCAGCTGTTCTCAATGATATTATCGACTTTATTAAGGCTCATAAATTGCCGGTACCTCTGGAAAATAAGGCCGCACTCAAGGAACTTCTGGGTCATACACCTATTGAAGTATGGGGTGGCTTCATATTGGGAATTATCGTAGCCTGTGTACAGTATTATTATGTTTATCAAGGTGTAGTATGAGTACAAAAGAACGATTGGATGTTTTACTGGTTAATCGCGGCCTCTTTGAGAGCCGAGAAAAAGCCAAGGCTGCTATTATGGCAGGCCAAATTTTCATGGATGAAAGTATTCGTATTGATAAGGCAGGGACCAAGGTTCCTGTGGATGCCAATTTAGTAATCAAAGGAAATACCTTACCCTATGTAAGCCGTGGCGGTTTAAAACTAGAAAAGGCCATTGAACTTTATGGGGTAGACCTTAATAATGCTGTTATGATTGACATTGGTGCATCTACAGGTGGATTTACCGATTGCGCCCTTCAACATGGGGCAAAAAAAGTTTTTGCTATTGATGTAGGCTACAACCAATTAGCTTGGAAACTACGACAAGACCCACGGGTTATCAACATGGAGAAAACTAACATTCGCAGTGTAACTCCTGAAGGGTTAGGGGAGCTAGCAGATTTTATATCCATTGATGTAGCCTTTATTTCCTTGGATAAGGTCCTACCTGTAGCAACCACCCTCTTAGCGACTAGTGGTTCTTTAGTAGCTCTTATTAAACCGCAGTTTGAAGCGGGTAGAGACAAGGTTGGTAAGGGGGGGATTGTCCGCGATCCCGCTACTCATAAAGAGGTTTTAGAACGCATCTTAAGCGTAGCAAGTGATTGCGGGTTTTATCTTCATGGACTCACTTTTAGTCCTATCAAGGGCATGGAAGGAAATATAGAATTCCTTGGTTACTTTACAAAGGTAGCAGAAGGATCCTTAGATATTACGGAGGACTTAATCGATCAAGTTATCGATCAAGCCCATCAATTATAGGAGACGATTATGCGTATTGGTTTCTTTCCCAACATGGGGAAAGCAAATATAATGGAAGTCCTCAAAGAGGCATGTCGCATTTGTGGGAACCATGGAATAGAAGTCTTTATTCCAAACGATTTAGAAGGGGACCACGTGAATTATGATCTAGGTCTCGATGAAGATCATGTATTACCAAGACCGGAAATATTCCGGGTCATTGACATGGCTTTTTCTTTCGGTGGCGATGGGACCATTATCCAATTGGCCCGTGAAATTTACGCCTTTGAAGTGCCCATTTGTGGCATTAACCTAGGGGAGTTGGGCTTTTTAAATCAAATTGAAGTGGAGCAATTACCCTGTCATATCGATCGTTTGGCAAAAGGGGACTATTATACGGAAAACCGAAACCACCTCTGTGCCTACATTCAGCGAGAAGATGGATCAAAGGAAGACTTGGTTCCAATTATTAATGAAATTGTTGTTACCAAGTCTCAGCCAGCCAAGATGGCCCGCATCAATTTAGCTATTAATGGGCGTCATACGCAGATGTACCCTGCTGATGGTTTAATCGTATCTTCTGCTACGGGATCTACAGGATATAACTTATCCGCAGGGGGACCTATCATGTCTCCAGATAATCGTTCGCTTATCGTTACCCCTATTGCTCCTCACCTAATTCAGCATGTGTCCATGGTTTTGCAAGAAAAAGATTTGATTGATATTACCATGCCTGAGCGGGAAGATCAACTCCATGCCTGCATCGATGGGGCCTACGATTATTGGTTCTCCAATAAGGAATCTCTCCATATAGCATCCAATCCAGTATACTGTAAATTCGTTCGTTTTAATGATCAAGGTTTCTTTGGGACACTCTTTAAGAAACTCTCTAGCCGCCGAGATGAGTATATTTAGAAAAGAGGGACTCTTATGATTAATATCAATAATGCAGTGCAGTTCCAACATCTAGTATGGGACCGGATTTTAGAAGAAGCCCAGACCATTGTAGATGCAACCTGTGGAAATGGGCATGATTTCCTCTACCTAGCACAAGCTGCCAAGGAGGGGGCTCACCTCTATGCGATTGATATCCAAGACCAAGCCATTGTTAATACCAAAACCATCATAGGGCAGGCTAAGGTTAAGGATTCTGTCAGTATAACCTATATTCAGGGGTCCCACGATCAAGCGTTAGATGATCAAATTCAAGAGGATTATATTGACTTGGTCGTTTTTAATCTAGGCTACTTGCCTGGTTCTGACCACGCTTTGATGACAAAGCCAGACCTCACTATAGGAGCCCTTAAAGCAGTTCTTCCCAAATTATCTAAACAGGGAATTATAACCTTGGTGGCTTACCCGGGGACAGCTCAGGGTTTGGCGGAAAAGGAAGCCTTGGAAAAGTTTCTAGTCGGCCTTAGCCAAAAGGAATATAACTGCTGTCACTGGACTCCACTCAATCAAATTAATCAACCACCTCTTATTTATATGATTCAAAAGCGTTAACTAAGAATCGTAGGATAGCCCTTACAAGCTTTATTGTAAAAGCCCTTTGGACGAGTACCATAAGGGCTCTTTTTTATGAGAAGACCCTTATTTACCGGCCCTGTTGTATGATATAATATACATAAAAGAGTGAATAATAATACTCAATAATGTGGTAAAGGATGTGAACCTATGAAACGCTATCGCTACAACAAAATTAAAGAAATCGTTCAGTCCCAATCGATTGAAACACAAGAAGAATTGGCTAATGCCTTATTAGCGGAGGGCATTGAAGTAACGCAAGCGACTGTATCTCGTGATATCAAAGAATTGATGCTCATTAAAATTCCTACAGGAGATGGCCATTATCGGTATGCTTTATCCCCAGAGGAAAATGTTGTTTTATCTAGAAGCCGTATCAACCGCCTCTTCCAAGATTCCATTATCCGTGTGGATTCGGCGCTCAATCAAATCGTATTACATACCATTCCAGGTTCTGCTTCAGCGGTAGCTTTTTCCGTAGATCATGCTAAATGGTCAGAAGTCATTGGGACTTTGGCAGGGGATGATACTATACTCTTAATCTGCCGTTCTGTAGAAGAGGTAGACAGTGTTCTTAAACGTATTGCTGATTTGATGAAGGAATAGATTATGCTTAGACAAATGGGCATTCGTAACTTTGCCCTCATCGAGCAAATGACCATTCCCTTTACGGATGGCATAACCATTTTTACAGGGGAAACGGGGGCTGGTAAATCAATCCTTATGGATGCCTTTTCCATCCTTTTAGGAGAGAGGGCTTCCTCTGATTTCATTCGGCATGGTAAGGACTCTTTTATCATCGATGGTCTCTTTGATATAGGTGATAATCAAGAATTATTGGATCTTTTAACGAAGAAGAATATTGATGTAGAAGAAGGACAATTAGTCTTATCTAGATCCTTCAATGATAAGGGTAAATCTACCATTCTCGCTAATGATCAGGCAATTCCATTGAAAGCCCTTAAGGAAATTGGTTCCTATTTGGCCGATATTCACGGGCAGTATTCTAACCAGCAACTCTTAGATGTGGACCGTCATCATCTATACTTAGACTTTTATAACCAGGAGGGGCGTGCAGCTTACGAAGATTATGACGCTAAGTATAAAGCCTACAAGGCAGCTAAGGCCCTCTTGGATGACATGACTGAGACTATGGCGGAACGGGCACGAGAGTTGGATATGCTCCGCTACCAGATCGATGAAATCGAAGAAGCGGGGCTACAAAAAGGGGAAGACCAAGTTATTTCAGAAGAGCTGAAGAAATTAGATGCCTTTGAACATATTGATAAGGTCTTAGGTGCTTGTTATGATGCCTTCTATGAAGGCCGTCATCCTTTGATTGATACAGTCAACAACATCAAGACTGAAGTAGCAGATCTTCTTCGCTATGACCAAGATGTGAAAGAGATTTCTGAACTCATTAACTCTGCCTACTTTCAACTGGAAGAAGCGGCCCAATCGTTAGATCGCTATAGGGATTCCATTTCCTATGATGAGGAACGATATAAGTATTGCCAAGAGCGGGATAGTATAATCTATGGCCTCAAGAAAAAGTATGGATCCAGCATAGAAGACATCTTAGCCTATGAAGATAAGGCTCAAGCTCGCTTAGAAGAGTTGGAGGGACAGGTCTTATCCCAAGATATCTTAGAAGATGATTTAGCCATCAAAGAGGCAGCTGCTCAAGAAGCTTTGCGAACCTTATCTGCAGTAAGAGCTAAGAATAGTCTTGCTATTAGGCAAGCCTTAGAAGCTGAATTTAAAGATTTAGGTATGGATAAAGCTCATATAGAATTCTCTATCCAGGATAGCCAAGAGCTTACCAGATTAGGGGCTAACTCTATTGAACTTCTCTTTTCTGCTAATAAAGGGGAAGGCTTGCGTCCACTTCACAAGGTGGCTTCTGGTGGTGAATTGGCTCGTATTGCCTTGGCCTTTAAGTCCATTTTCTCTAACCATAGCTTAAAAACCCTGGTATTCGATGAAATCGATGTGGGGATTTCTGGCGATATAGCTCTTAAGGTGGCTGAGAAAATTCAAGCATTATCTACCTCTAACCAAGTATTTTGCATCACTCATTTACCACAAACGGCTTCCATTGGACGCCATCATTATCACTTGGAAAAAGAAGAGGTAGATGGACGGACCATTTCGACTATCACTAAACTTAACCAAGAACAACACCTAGCCCATATTGCTGCGATTATGTCAGGCAAGGGAATTTCCGATACAGCTCTTGCTACAGCGTGCGAACTAATGCATCATTTTGGTGTAATCTATGATGATTAAAGGATAGCTATTTAGAATTATACATGGGAACATGGTCTTGAGAAGTCTCTTGCTACTGGGCCTTCTTGACTGGCCTCAATCTCTGCTGTATACTTTAAATACAAACGACATATGCGGAGATAGAGGTGCATTCATTAAGAGTACCAATGGGGAGCGGGGCACGCGTTGAACCACTGGAAAAGGAATGATTGCCGAAGTTCCATTAGGCCCTCTAATGGTTCTGGTTACGTTACTTAATAGGTGCGTAACTGTCATCAACTATGATGGAGTGCTATTTCATTGATTAGTAAATCATAAAGATCAGTGGATAGTCCGCTGATCTTTTTTTATGGAGGTATATATGACTACAGTTGCTGTTTGTGGCGCTGGCGGTAAAATGGGCCGCGCTGTTGTAAAAGCTGTTTATGATGATCCAGAACTTACCCTTACTGGTGGGGTTGACCCTCATTTAGCAGGGCAGGATATGGGTCAATTGGCTGGCCTTGGAGCAATTGGTATTGCTGTATCTGCCTCCTTGGACCAAATCATAGAGGGTCCTAATAAACCTGATGTGATTGTTGATTTCACCTCTCCAGCAATCATTTACGAAAATGCTAAAAAGGTTTTAGCTGCAGGCATTCACATGGTCATCGGCACAACTGGTTTAACTGCTGAACAAAGGACAGATCTTGATGCTATTGGTCGCCAACATGGGGCCAATGCTTTAGTAGCACCAAACTTCTCTATGGGTGCTGTTATGATGATGAAGGTTGCCGCTGAATTGGCACCATACTTCCCAGATGTGGAAATTATCGAACTTCATCATAACCACAAGTATGATGCTCCATCAGGTACATCCGTTTTAACTGCTAAGCTTATTAATGAAGCAAAAAAAGCTGCTGGTGTAAAGGCGCAAGAAGACTTAACACGTGAATCCCTACCTGGTGCAAGGGGGGCTAAGGTGGACGATGTGACCATTCACTCCGTTCGTCTTCCAGGCTATGTAGCCCACCAAGAAGTCATCTTTGGTGGCTATGATGAAACCTTAACGGTTCGTCATGACTCCTTGAGTCGTTTGTCTTTCATGCCAGGCGTCGTATTGGCTTGTAAGCGCATTAAGGATCATGAAGGCCTGACATATGGTCTTGAACACTACTTATAAATTGACTGTTAAGACTTTGCTAAACTGCTAAAACAATTGGCTATAAACTATAGTATAAATTGCGAGGAATCCCATGAGAAAACCCAACGTTGCCATTTTAGGCGCCACTGGCGCTGTAGGCGCTGAATTTATCACTCTTATTGAAGAACGTCACTTTCCTTTTGAAAATTTAAAGTTGCTGGCCTCTGCTCGATCTGCAGGGACAAAATTGACTGTGGCTGGCAAGGAATATATTGTGGAAGAAGCAAAGCCTGAGTCTTTTGAAGGTATTGATATTGCCCTATTTGCAGGCGGCTCCATCTCCAAGACTCTGGCTCCAGAAGCAGCTAAACGTGGCGCTATTGTTATCGATAACTCTTCTGCTTTCCGCATGGATCCAGAGGTACCCTTGGTTGTACCAGAAGTAAACCCTGAAGATATTCTTAAGCACAAGGGGATTATTGCTAATCCAAATTGCTCTACCATCATTATGGCATTGGGCTTGAAGCCGCTTCATGACTTGTCTCCTATTAAACGGATTGTAGTTTCTACATACCAAGCTGTATCTGGTGCCGGTAAAGAGGGGATTGAAGAATTGGCTAACCAAGTTCATCAATACAATGAAGGAAAAGAAATGACGGCTAACTTATTGCCAACAGGTTCTTGTCCTAAACACTTCCCAATTGCCTTCAACATCTTGCCACAAATCGATATCTTCCTTGATAACGACTATACCAAAGAAGAAATGAAGATGGTTAATGAAACCCAAAAGATCCTGCATGATGAGTCTATTCAAGTGGTACCAACAACTGTTCGAGTTCCTGTATATCGCTCTCACTCTGAATCAGTTCTAGTTGAAACCGAAGAACCTGTATCCGTAGAAGCTTTCCGTGCAGCTTGTGCTAAGTTCCCAGGCCTTCAAGTAAAAGATAATCCAGCAGAGCAAATCTATCCTATGCCTCTATATACATCCAATAAAAATGACTGTGAAATCGGTCGTATTCGCAAAGACTTATACAATGATAAGGGCATGAACTTCTGGATTGTGGGCGACCAAATTCGCAAGGGAGCCGCCCTTAACGCTTTACAAATTGCTGAATACCTCGTAGAGAAAGACGCATTTTAATCCCCTTAGGAGGTCTTAACATGAAAACATTTGGTCGCGTTATCACCGCAATGGTTACAGCTTTCAACCAAGATGGATCCGTCAACATTGATGGTACTATACAAATCGCTAACCAACTCTTGGATAATGGGTCTGACGGTATTCTAATTTGTGGTACAACTGGTGAAAATCCAACTATTTCTCCAGAGGATAAATTGACTCTCTTTAAAGCGGTAGCTGAAGCTTGCGCTAGTAAGGGGACCCTCATCGCCAATGTGGGTTCCAACAATACTAGGGCCTCTGTAGAATTTGTAAAAAAAGTATGTTCTATTCCTGGAATTTCGGGTCTCTTAGCAGTTGTACCTTATTACAACAAACCAAATACAGAGGGGCAATACCTTCACTATAAGGCCCTAGCTGAAGCATCTAGTTTGCCAATCTTAATCTATAATATTCCTGGACGTACAGGTAAGGCTATGGATGTAGCAACTATGAAACGTCTTAACCAAGAATTTCCTAATACTATCGTAGGTGTTAAGGAAGCTTCTGGCTCGTTAGATAATGTTGCTAAGATTCGTTATGAATTACCTACAGACTTCATGATTTATTCTGGTGATGATGGATTGACCCTGCCAATACTCTCCCTAGGTGGAGTAGGGGTTATCTCCGTTGTATCCCACCTTGTTGGTAAGGATATGAATGCTATGATACAAGCCTTCCAATCCGGCAATGTAAAAGGGGCGGAAGAAATCAATCGATCTCTCTATGAGCTCTGTAAGGTTATGTTTATCACGACTAATCCAATTCCAGTTAAGTATGCTTGCCGGCAAATGGGTTGGCCTGTAGGTCCATTCAACTTGCCTATGTGTGAACCCTCTGATACCGAAGCGGATATGATTAATGCCGCCTTGAAGGCCCATAATATTTTATAAGAATACCT
>URSE01000030.1 GCA_900550455.1 uncultured Veillonella sp.
CAAAGTATGTTCCATATCGATATCATAGTAGAACCCCTTATCGATAGCCGGACCGATTGCTAATTTAGCTTCTGGCCAGAGGCGCTTTACTGCTTGTGCCAAAATATGGGAGGCTGTATGGCGAAGGGTATGCTGGCCACCCTTGTCTGCAAAGGTCAAGAAGGATACATGGGATCCATCTTTTACTTCTTCACGAAGATCAGTCAATTGACCATCTACATCTGCTGCCAATACTTTTTTAGCCAAGGAATTAGATAGTTCTTTTACAGCTTGAGCCAACGTAGTCCCTGCTGCATAGGCTTTTTTAGAACCATCAGGAAGAATGATGTTTACATCTGCCATAATAAATCTCCTTTTAGGGGTGTCATGCTCGTCAGGACACGGCATGCCACAGAATTACTTAATTCATAACTTCTCATAATCGTGAGAAATAAAAAAACTCCGCCCCTTACACAAGGGACGAAGTTGTATTCGCGGTTCCACCCTAGTTGATCGCCTATGGCGACCCACCTCACGGCCTCTAACGCTGCCTAGCGGATACAGTTACTACCCCAAAGGGATTCCCCGTATCGGTTTGAAGGGAGTAATGACAAGAATTTACATACGACCATTCCACCATCGGTCGCTCTCTCTTATGTAGGGATTCAGGCATCGTGTCCTTCGCACTACCTTTTACTCGATTATAGTACCATAGGTAAAAAAGGCGGTCAACAGCTAGGAATCAAATCTTTGCCTGAACTTTAAATCTAAAGACAAATAAGGCCTGTCCTGGCAAGCTATGCTCTAATTTTCTATAGCTATCACTGTATCTCCCAAGGACTTAAGTATGTTTATGGCCAACTCTCGCGTATCCGGCGTACAGCGAATCATTTGATGACCTTGGTTATCTACAGAGGTCATAACCCCTACATATTCATAGCCCTCCAAGATACGATTGATAAAATTAACATTCTTAGGGTCTATATAAAAGTGGAGGTAGGAGTCCTCACCAGCACCTATACAATCCTGCCCTTGGACCATGAGGTGAGGTTTGTCTTGGATTAATTCTTCTACTAATGTATCCATCTTATTTCTTCTTTGTTGTTTCCTTACGCATCATGGAGTATTTTTCCAAGGCTTGGTCCATATAGAGGCGAACCTTCATTTGCGCATGAGGGGCTACGTCAATTGGATTGCCATCCCCATCAGCCATTTTTGTAATGGTGGTTTTTACCAAAGAACCATGAGGTTGCATGAATTCGACCTGGTCCCCCACCTTAAAGTTATTGCGCTGTTCTAACTCTACATAGCCGCCCTCTTCATTGTAGCCTTCCACGAGGCCAATGAAGTCATGGGTGTTGGTATTGGTAGATTGGCCATAGTTTTGGGCGCTTTCATCTGGTTTTTCTACGGAAAAGCCTTCTGTATAAGGACGGTGGGAAATCTTTTCCAACTCTTCCATCCATTCTGGCTTAACCTTATAGTTAGCTGGGTCTTCAAAGTAACTATCAATGGCTTCCCGGTAAACCTTGGTGACTGTTGCCACGTAGTGAACAGACTTCATACGGCCTTCGATTTTGAAGGAGTCCACACCGGCTTCTATGAGCTCAGGAATATGGGCCAAGAGGCACAGGTCTTTAGAATTAAAGATATAAGTTCCGTGTTCGTCTTCTTCGATAGGGTATTCTTCTCCTGGGCGATTTTCTTCTACCAACTTATACTTCCACCGACAGGCTTGGGCACATTGTCCCCGGTTAGCATCCCGGTTAGTCATATAGTTAGACAAGAGGCAACGACCGGAATAAGAAATACACATAGACCCATGAACAAAGGCTTCCACTTCGATATCTACCTTATCCTTCATGACTTTAAGGTCTTTGATCGATACCTCCCGAGCTGCAACAATCCGATCAGCACCCAAGTCCTTCCAGGATTGAACCGTCAGCCAGTTAGTGGTAGAAGCTTGAGTGGACACATGAAGTTCCACGTCAGGAGCATATTTCTTAGCCATTTGGAAGATGCCCATATCCGCAACGATAAGGGCATCAATACCAATGTCATTTAAAAATGTCAAGTAATCTTCTAGCCCTTCCAAGTCATCATTATGAGGCAAAATATTGCAGGTCACATGGATTTTTTTCCCATGGGCATGTACATACTCAACAGCCTCTTTCAATTGCTCATCAGAAAAGTTAGAGTTCCCTGCTCTTAGGTTAAAGCGGCGACCACCGCAGTATACCGCATCCGCCCCATAGCGGATAGCCATTTTAAGCTTATCCATATTGCCTGCTGGGCAGAGCAATTCAACATAATTCTTAGCCATTAGACTGTCCTTTCCAAATGGAGACACTCATGCCATCTCCCATAGGGTAGATAGTGGTATTAAAGGCCTCCCTATTTTCCACAAATTCTAAGTAATCTTGCAATCGTTTAGTAATGGTTTTAAAGCGCCGTGGCGCCTCCTTTTCGCCGCGAACATAGCCCCGGAATAAGACATTATCCGCCAGAATCACCGCATTGTCTGTGAGCCTTGGCATAAGAGCCTTAAGCTGGTGGAGGTATTGCCCCTTGGGGCCATCTAAAAAGACCATATCAAAGGGGCCCTCTAAGGTAGGAATAATATCCGATGCATCGCCTAAGAGGAGGGTAATATCCGAAGCATAGTCGGACTGATCAATAAAGTTTTGCGCCACCCTATGCCTATCTTCATCCAGTTCAATGGAGGTAATTTTTCCCCCATGGCCAAGATTACGAGCCAAGAGTAGAGTGGAGTAGCCGATAGCCGTTCCTACCTCTAGGACTGACATAGGCCGGTACAGGTCAATCAATTCATCAAAAAGCGCTACTTCTGACTCCCGCAAGATGGGTACCCGGTTCATAAGGGCATATAGGCGTTGTTCATTTAGAATATCATTCAGTTCCATAAATACTTTCTACTACCTTCAAATGTTCTTCATAGGTTTTGGAGAAGTGATTATGCCCTTCCTTATCAGCAACAAAGAAGCGATAATCCGTGGTCCCCGCATGGGCTACGGCCTCCAAGGACTTGATCCCCGGATTGCAAATTGGTCCTGGTGGCAACCCAGGATTTATATAGGTGTTGTAAGGACTTTGTAATTTAGTATCTTCCAAGGTTACATGCACCTTAGCATATCCCAAGACATAAGAAATAGTGGCATCCGATTGAAGGGGCATGCCTTCCTGTAAGCGCCGTTTAAAAACAGCCGCAATAGTAGCCCTATCTTGGTCAAAGAGGGCTTCTCGTTCTACCAAGGAAGCTAGGGTTACCCATTGGTAAATATCTAACCCTTGAGCCTGCGCTGCCTTGCGAAGGTCTGGCGTCAATTGACGATTGAATTCATCAGCCATCATCTTAATTACATCGTCTGCTGTAGCTCCCACAGGGATATTATAAGTAGATGGGAAGAGGAATCCCTCTACACCATAGCTGGTTTCTTGGGTGCCATGCATATAGGGATAGGGTCTGAGAACCTTAGCCCGATCCAAGAAATCTTGAGCCGTACATACATGCTTTTCTTCCAAGAGCTTAGCAATATCACCAATGGTATAGCCTTCAGGAATGGTAATGGAGATTTCTTTATTCTTCCCTTCTTGAAGGAGGACGATTAAATCATGGACAGAGATTTTTCTAGGAATTTCATAGTGGCCAGATTGGAGCTTGTTCCCTTCCCCAGTTAGGCGTAAAGCAAGGCGGAAGGCATAGCCCGAACGAACCAACCCTTCATCTTCTAATTTTTGAGCAATATCGACACCCGTCGCTTCCTTGCTAATTTCCACAACTGCTGTCTCATTGGTATCGTCAAAACGGTTAGGCACATAGTAGAACCAAGCCACTAGACCCCCAATAACAACTAGAGTCAGCACCATGAGTGCTAGTAGACATTTCAAGAATCGTTTCATGCAGTCTTACCTTTTTTACTATACAAATACAACACTTACACGTTCTTTCCATTATACCATATTTAAACTTATCGAAATAAAAAAACTGCCCCCTCATCTACCTTAAGTGAGAGGTGCAGTTTATAGAGAATAAAGAAGTTTATTCTTGTTCAGATGCTTCTTCTTGGGCAATCAATTGCTCATACAAGTCAATAATGGCTTGTGTTTCTTCATCTGTTGGGGACTCATAAAATACATCGTCCCCTTCCTCTTCAATACGGGCCACCATAGCAATAGGCTCTTGATCCTTACTGTCATCATCAAGAACTTCGATCAATACGGCGAATTCTTTACCATCGTGCTCTAAAATTACGTCTTCTACGTAAGTTCGCTCCACCCCATCAGGGCCTTCGATAGTCGTATAGTTTAAATCGCCTTCGTAATTTTGATCAACCATAATTGTCTCCTTCATTGGGGATACTTAGTGTTTGTATATGCCTAGTATACCACAGGCAGCCTACTTATGCGCAATTCGGTCTAAGTAACCCTGTAAAATCACGACAGCAGCCATCTTATCGATGACAGACTTACGCTTTTTTCGGCTCACATCAGCAGCGATGAGGGATTTTTCAGCCATAACTGTAGATAGGCGTTCGTCCCAGAATGTCACGGGAGTTTTGATGACTTCCTTCATCTTATCCACAAATTCTTCTGTCTTCTGGGCCCTATCGCCCTTGGTGCCATTCATATTTTTCGGCATCCCCACCACAATCTCATGAACCTCGTATTGGTCGACCAATTCTTGAATACGACCAAAATCCTTTTCTAGGGAGGTCCGGCGGATGGTTTCCAAACCTTGCGCCGTCATAAGCAAGGCATCACTACAAGCAACACCTATGGTCCGGCTGCCCACATCGAGAGATAAAATACGCATTATAGGCCTTTCGCTTTCACATACTCTTTGACAAGTTCTTCAATAAGCTCATCCCGTTCCACGCGGCGCATATTGGTGCGAGCATTATTATAACTTGTGATATAAGTTGGATCACCAGAAATCAAATAGCCTACAATTTGATTAATAGAATTATAGCCCTTCTCAGACAGGGATTTATAGACATCCGTAAGAATTTCCTCCGCTGTCATAGGGGTATCGTCCACTTTTTTAAACATCATTGTTTCATCGGAAATACTCATTGTATCCTCCTCTGCTGTATTATCAGCAGGGGCCTAACTATGGCCCCTCATATTAAAAGACTATGCAGTCATGGTCGAGATAGCATCAATTGCGGCCTTCAAGGCAGCATCTACTGCATTAGCATCCTTACCGCCGGCCATAGCCATGTCTGGTCGACCGCCACCATTACCGCCAGCTGCTTGTGCTGCTGCTTTGACGATTTGACCTGCATGAATTCCCTTTGTCAAGACATCCTTAGATGCTTTGACTACAAAGTTTACCTTACCATCATGAACCAAGGCCAATACAGCTACACCGGATTGTAAGGTATCCAAGACCATATCCGCATGGTCACGCAATTCATCTACATTTTGCGCTGCCACTACAGAAGCTACTACAGCAACGCCATTGATAGTTTGTTTCGTCGCCATAAGGTCGCCCATATCAGCAGAGGCCAATTGTTTCTTAGCTTCTGCCAATTCTTTTTCAAGAATCTTAGCTTCTGCAATAACCGCATGGAGACGACTTACCACTTGGTCATCCTTGGTCTTCAAGGTATCCACTACATCCTGTACCAAAGCGCGATCAGCTAGGGATGCAGTCAAGGCTGCCCTACCTGTAAAGGCTTCAATCCGGCGAACACCAGAGCCAGTCCCTTGTTCCCCTACGATGCGGAAGGACCCAATAAAGCCTGTATTTTCTACATGAGAACCACCGCAGAGCTCGATAGAAAAACCAGGAACAGATACAACACGAACTACATCGCCATACTTATCGCCAAAGAGGGCCATAGCCCCTTTTTCTTTAGCGGCATCCATGGACATTTCTTCAATGGTCACAGGGGTAGCCTTCAAGATTTCTTGATTAACCAAGTCTTCTACCTTGGCTAACTCTTCTTGAGATACAGGAGAGAAATGGGTGAAGTCAAAGCGGAGATAATCTGGTGTTACCAAGGAGCCAGCTTGGTTAACATGTTGGCCCAATACAGATTTTAGGGCTGCATGGAGTAAATGAGTAGCCGTATGGTTACGGGCGATATCCATGGTGCGAACGCGATCCACATCAGTGGTTACTATATCACCTACATAAACGGTCCCTTCCACAACGGTCCCAATATGGTAGACAGTACCTTCTGGCAAACGTTTTGTATTGTGAATTTCAATCTTACCAACAGGCCCTACCAAGAAGCCTGTATCACCAACTTGTCCGCCCCCTTCTGCATGGAATGGGGTGGACTGCAAGATGATGGTTACCTCTTGTCCATCGGATGCGGAGTCGAGGCGAGTTGCCCCTTCCCCAAGCATCATGACCTTGGATTCTTGGGTAGCCAAATCTTCCACCAAGTTCTCCTTAGCCAAGAAGGTAATATCCGGCGTAGCAACCTTGGCATCTTGATCGACACGGGCCTGACGAGCGCGATTGCGTTGCTCAGCCATAGCGGCATCAAAGCCCTCTTTATCGATAGCCAAACCAGCTTCTCCAGCGATTTCTTGGGTCAATTCCCAAGGGAACCCATAAGTGTCATACAATTTGAAGACATCCTTGCCTGGGACTTCCTGAGCCCCCTTCGCCTTGAGGTCTTCCACAAGATCAGCCAAGAGAGACAAACCTTGTGCCAAGGTTTGGTTAAAGCGTTCTTCTTCATTGGCTACAACTCGTTTTACGAAGTCTTTCTTTTCGGCAATCGAAGGAATACCAGGACCTAAGATATCAACTACTACGTCAATCAAAGGCACCAAGAATGGACCTTCAATCCCCAAAAGACGACCATGGCGAACAGCACGACGCAAAATACGGCGCAATACATAACCGCGCCCTTCGTTAGAAGGCAATACGCCATCAGAAATAAGGGCTGTTACAGCACGGGCATGGTCGGCGATGACCTTCAGAGATACATCGATGCTAGCAGAATCATGGTATTTTACACCAGCTTTTGCTGCAGCCGCTTCTATGATTGGGAAAATCAAATCTGTTTCAAAGTTGGTTTCACAACCTTGTAAAACGGATGCTAACCGTTCCAGACCACAGCCTGTATCAATGTTTTTCTTTTCCAAAGGAACATAAGAGCCATCAGCTTGCTTATTGTATTGTGTAAACACCAAGTTCCAAATTTCCAAGTAGCGGTCACAATCACAACCAGGAGCACAATCTGGGCTGCCGCAACCATGGTCAGGACCTTGGTCATAGAAGATTTCAGAGTCAGGACCACAAGGACCTTCCCCAATTTCCCAGAAGTTATCTTCCAAACGGGAGATATGGGATGCTTCTACACCACATTCTTTGTGCCAAGTATCATAGGCTTCTTGATCATCAGGATATACTGTTACATAGAGTTTATTCTTGTCCAACTTGATCACTTGAGTCAAGAATTCCCATGCCCAGTGAATGGCATCGTGCTTGAAGTAGTCACCGAAGGAGAAATTACCAAGCATTTCAAAGAAGGTATGGTGGCGAGCTGTCCGGCCTACATTTTCAAGGTCACCAGTACGCATACATTTTTGGCATGTAGTAACTCGTGTACGAGGTGGAACGAGTTTGCCTGTAAAGAATGGCTTGAGAGGCGCCATACCAGCACCAATTAAAAGTAGAGATGGGTCATTTTCAGGAATCAAAGAGAAGGATTCCAATTTTAAATGGCCTTTATTTTCAAAAAACTGCAAATATGCTTGACGCAGTTCATTACCTGTCATAATGTAACCTCCTAGTGAAATAATCAACTATCATTATAGCCCAAAGAGACTCTATTTGTCATGGTCTGAAATTTAAGGCTTGCATATAACATAAAAGTACCCTATAATAGGCGTACATGCTGTCGTAGCTCAGTCGGCAGAGCGCATCCTTGGTAAGGATGAGGTCGCCAGTTCAATCCTGGCCGTCAGCACCATATATGATGACTCAAGTAGTCATCTATTACCAATAAAGAAGCCAAACTCCTCGGAGTTTGGCTTCTTTATTTTCATTCCCCCTATTTATCGAATAGAAAAGCCCTAGCATATGCATGCTAGGGCTTTTCTATATAGAGTTATAGGTCTTACATAACGCGCTTAGCACCTAAATAGCGCTCGCCCCAGTAGCCACCCATAAGGGATGCGACAGCTACGCCACGAGAGCTAGTAGCGGATATGAATTGACCATTACCGATATAAATACCGGAGTGAGATGCACCTGGTTCATAGGTTTCAAAGAAGACTAAGTCCCCTGGTTGCAAATTAGCTTTGGATACAGATTTACCCATCATATATTGTTCGTCTGCCAACCGTGGTAAATTAATACCAGCCTTGGCGAAAACAAAACGAGTATAGCCAGAGCAATCAAACCCGCTCGGTGTAGTGCCACCAAACACATACGGCACGCCCTTATATTTGCCCGCTTCTGCTAAGATGGCGTTTACATTGGCCTTAGACATAATAACGCCCCCATTGTTGCTACGGGTTACAGCATGTGCTACAGGCGCCCCTGTGGTAGACACGCCCAACTTCTTCAGGGTCTCTGGTCCAGCAATACCGTCAACAGGAAGGCCATGATCTTTTTGGAAGAGCCGGACAGCCCATTTAGTTTCCTTGCCGTATACCCCTGTCTTATCAGTTGCATGGTAGCCTTGCTTAATCAATTGCTTTTGAATTTTACTTACATTCGCTCCCTGGTCGCCATACTGATAGGTATTGGCAGAGACAAGAGCTGTAGTAGATAAGGTCAAGGCTAAGGCCATTGTAATAAACTTAGATTTTTTAAAAGCTTTCATTTGTATCCTCACTTTTATACGGTCGAATCAATCGTTTCGCACCAAACTATGACGTAATTCTTAGGTATCTTCGCTAGATACTCATCATTTCTTCTGGTCTAGGTTCATGGTTTCTTTCACCCAATAAAGAGGACGGTGTTTGACCTCTTCAAAGACCCGGCCTACATATTCACCGATAATGCCGAGGCCAATGAGTTGTACCCCACACAAAAAGAAGATGGCAATTCCCAAGGTGGTCCAACCACTGACGGCCTCACCCATAAGGTAGACAAATAGGATGTGTAGGATCATGAGCAAGCTCAGGAAACCACAAACCACACCTACGTATAAAGCCATCCGCAAGGGAGCTCGGGAAAAAGCAGCAATGCCATCAAGAGCAAAGCGTATCATTTTTCGAACACTAAACTTAGACACGCCCGCAAAGCGAGCTGGTGCCACAAAGTGTAGGTCCACTTGCCGGTAGCCTAGGTCGCCTACAATACCGCGCAAGAAACGCCCATGTTCTCGGAATCGCTTGAGTGTCTCAAGGGCCTTCCGATTCATGAGTCGGAAGTCTGAGCCCCCTTCAACAATGGGAACTTCAGACATTGCATTCATTAATTTATAGTAGTATTTGGACGTGAAAGACTTGGACCAAGACGCATCTTCCGTGGAATCACGAATGGTACGGACCACATCATTTCCCTCTTCCCAGAGCCTAATCAATTCTGGAATCAGGGTTGGTGGATGTTGCATATCACCATCCATGGTAATTACCGCATCACCCTTGGCGTAGTCAAGCCCACAAGTCAAGGCTAGCTGATGACCAAAGTTACGGGCCAATAAGAGAACCTTGACATGTTGATCATCTTGGGACAAAGCTTGCAAGATAGCTGCAGACCCATCCTTTGATCCATCATCTACAAAAATAAGCTCATAATCATAGGTGACCTGTTTCATGACCTCTGTAACAGCATGATAGAAATTCTGAATGTTGTCCTCTTCGTTAAAAACAGGCACTACAATTGAAATGAGCATACGACCCTCCTAATACTTTATATATTTTACTCCAAATTCATAATGTAAGGCAAATATGGCCTCTGAATCCAGTATTTACGGGCCTTTATTTTTCTTGTAGAATAATTATAGTTTTGTCAAGTTCTAAATGTTGACAATTAATTTCTTATAGGAGGTCTCATGAACATATCTACCCTCATATTCGACTGTGATGGCACCCTCTTGGACACCTTTGAGGACCTAAAAAATGCAGTTAATTATGCTTTGACTACATCATCCTACCCCCTCCATGATGACGATTATGTCCGACTCCGCATCGGTAACGGGGTCTCCAACCTAGTGAAATGGACTATGCCAGAGTCCGCTAGCCCTGAGGAGCATGCAGCCTGCCTCAAACTGTTTGAAGACTACTATGATGCCCACATGCAGGACTACACCAAGCCCTACCCTGGTATGCTAGATCTCTTGCAAAACCTCTTAGACAGAGGCTACCAAATCGCTATCGTCTCCAACAAGTACCAAACAGGCGTAGATGTTCTCAACGATCAATACTTTAAGGGCCTCTTTAAAGTAGCCATCGGAACCAGCCCTCATATTGAGCGCAAGCCTGCACCAGACATGGTCTTCCAGGCTATGAAAGAGCTGGGCGTAAAGCCAGATCAATGTATTTATATAGGGGATACAGAAGTAGATATAAAAACTGCTAAAAATGCTCACATTCCTTGTATCGGTGTCACTTGGGGTTTCCGTGACCAAGCTACCCTAGAGGAATTAGGTTGCCAATACATAGCCCATAAAACAGAAGACATCCTTAGCATCATGGAAGATATTAATAACAATTAATAGATATCTTATTTATGATGTAATTCCCGCCAGTAGACTAACCAAGCTGCTAGGATGGCCAAGCCAACACCTACGAAAGTATCCACTACGCGAGATACGATAAGAGGATTCATCTGAGACATATCAGGAATTGGTGTCATGATGAGGACAAAGACCGTAAGGCCTATGGTAGACAAGGTGTAGTTATGGGGACCAAAGTATTCTAGGCTCCAAATCCCCAAGCATTGAACGACTAGAACGGTAACCATAGGCCAGCCCTGGTTCATGATCCACCAATAAAGAAGGGCCCCTATAACAGTCCCCAAGGACCGATGAACCGCCCGATACATAAATTCCCCTTGCGGTTTGTTGAGGTGGATAACGGACAAGACAGACAAGATAATCCAGTAGGGTTTATCTAATGGGAATATAACATAGCCTAATAGGATGGCGAAAATAGTACCTACGGTTACACGGAGGGCCGTAAATCGGGCATCAGAGCCAGGTGCTAAAGCTACTTCAAACTGCCGTTTAATAGCTACGATGCGAACATTTTGTTGATGGGCCGTAAAACCAATAAACTTACAACCCCCTAACCAAGCTAGGCTCCAAAATAAAAATAATACCCCTGCCCCTACCACTATGGATGACAAGTTGGCCTCCATGAGCATACGTGTAGAGTAACCATGATCGATCATAAAGGCATTAAAAGGGACTACAAAGAGGGTGTTAAGAGGTCCTGGTGCCCCGATATCCAACGCATGCCAAGTAAAGATAACCAGATAGGTCCAAACCACCAAGAGCGGTGCAAAGACCAAGGGCATGTGGGATATGCCAAATCCCAAGAGCTGTCCCACCATAACACCGGCAGCTACTAAAAAATATAGCCAATAGCGGCGAACCTTAAGGGCCTGCCAACCGCTGAGAACGGACAAGGACCCCAAGAGACCATAAGCAGCATAGTTCGCATTGGTCAAAAATGTCATAATAATGACAGATACGATAACCGGTAAGGTGGAAAAGGAAACCTCACGGGCCCGTCCCGGTGATAAGCGCCAGGAAAAAATAGATTTTAATGCAGCAACAAATTCTAACCAATGCTCTCTCATACATCCTCCCACTCGGGTATATCGAAAATTGTCTAACTCTTATCCTATTGTATATCCATGCTCTACTACTGTAAATATATCTATCCTTAGGAGGTCCGATGAAAGCTTTAATTCAACTCACCCTCCCGCCAGAGGCAAAACCTACCTCCATCAACCACTGCATCAAGCAGGCCCATATATCCCAACGGATGCGGCGTAAGCTTCGGACCGAGGGTATGATCAAGGTGAATCAGGTAGAAGCCTCTTGGAACACCCTCCTCAAAGCTGGTGATCACCTATCTATTAGCCTGGCTCCGAGCCAGGACCTAATTCCCTACCCCCTTCCCTTGGATATAGTCTACGAAGATTCCTACCTCCTTGTCGTTAATAAACCTGCTGGCCTTCTCATGCACCCTACCGCTAACGAGCGTCATAAAACCTTAGCCAATGCCCTAGCCTACTACTATCAAAAAAGTGGACAAGCCTATGACTTTCATCCGGTCCACCGCTTAGACAAGGATACATCAGGCCTTGTCATCATTGCTAAAACGGCCCTAGTCCAACACGCCTTTGAGAAGCAGGGATTAAAATTCCAAAAGGTATATGACGCCATTGTCCAAGGCCTCTTACCGGCCAATGCATGCCTCCACTGGCCCATTGCCCGCAAGGATGGATCCATCATCGAAAGGGCTGTACAACCTTCTGGCAAAGAGTCTCATACAGATGTTCAAGTAGTAGCGCATTACAATCAGAGTTATAGCCATGTGCGCTGCCTACTTCACACAGGCCGGACCCATCAAATCCGCGTCCACCTTTCCCACTTAGGTTATCCCCTGCTAGGCGATGATATCTACGGCGGACCCCTAGACCGAATTCAACGACAGGCCCTCCATGCTCGATTCCTAACCTTCGACCACCCCATAAGTGGGCAAAGAATTCACCTAGAAGGCCCTCTGCCGACTGATATGGAGTCTCTCCTCCATGAATCCTAGAACT
>URSE01000031.1 GCA_900550455.1 uncultured Veillonella sp.
TAGAGGGGATTGCTCTTGTGAACTATGTCACAGGTCTGTGTGTATCTATACATATGGTAAATATAACCTTTTTTTATCAACTATACATAATAATTAATGCCTTAAAAGGGCTTTTAGATTATTGCACTTGTGCATATTTATTTGTAGAATGTAAATAGACATTGTTTGTGCATATGGTTTTGTATGTAGCATTATGTCGCGACAATTGGAAAGGGGTAATAGCCGTGGAATTGCATGCAGGACACCATCAGGTTGTCCAATGGCTAGGACTGAACTTTAACTTAGACACGTTGATTAACACGTGGATTGTTATGGTCATCGTTCTCGTCATCGCCTTGCTGGCTGCAAGAAAGCAACAACTCGTACCATCGGGGGTGCAAAACCTTATGGAAATGGTACTGGAAGGGCTTAAAGCACAGCTTGCGCCGGGTATTGAAAAACAATGGAAGAAGGCAGGCGCCGTCCTCTATACGTTTTTCCTATTCATCTTTATTGCTAATCAGATTGGTTTGTTGCCAACAAATCATCATATTAGCTCCCCGACAGCCGATGTAAACACCGCTTTGGCCTTGGCCATTGTAAGTACGGTTTTGGTTTGGGGCATTAGCCTCCAAACAAAAGGGCTTGGCTACTTCAAGCACTTTTTCCAACCGTTCAAGGCGCTCTTCATTCTCAATGTCTTTGAAGAAGTCGCTAAACCGGTTACATTGACGGTTCGTCTCTTCGGCAACATCATTGCCGGTGAAATCATGGCGGAATTATTGTATACCTTGCTTCCGACTTGGGTTCCGCTCACTTGGATTTGGCTCGCTTTCAGCTTGTTTGTTGGGACAATTCAAGCCTTTGTTTTCGCAATTCTTACTTCTGCCTACTTGAATCAAGGGGCTAGTGAAGAAGAACATTAATGCGTAAATGATTTTCTATTTCCATGGAGGTTTTTGATTATGGAACTTTTATCTGGTCTTTATGCAATTGGTGCAGGTCTTGCAATCGCAGGTGCTGCGATTGGCGCCGGTGTGGGCGATGGCTTGGTATCCGCTAAATGGCTCGAAGGTATGACACGCCAACCTGAAATGAAAGGCGAACTTCGTACATCTATGTTTATCTCTATCGGCTTGATCGAAGCATTGCCAATCATCGCCGTAGTTATTGCCATTGTGCTTGTATTCGTTCGAGGTTAATAAGAGGAGGGACATCCATTGGTAGATCTCACTAGTGGTACAATTCTTGCTCAAATTATCAACTTCTTAATTCTCTTATTCATCTTGGCAAAATTCGCTTATAAGCCAATTTGCAACATGCTCGAAGAACGGAAGGAACGCATCGCCAATGATTTGGCTGCAGCAGAATCCGCTAAGGTAGAAGCGCAAGAAATGCGTCAATCCTATGAAGACCAATTGCAAGCGGCTCGTAAAGAAGCACAAGAAATCGTAGAAAAAGCGGTACAAGAAGCTAAAGCGGTATCTGCGCAACAATTGTCTGACCTTCGTCAACAATTGGATACAGAACGTGATAAGGCACGCCGTGAAATTGAAGAAGAGCGAGATCAAGCTATGAAGAGTCTCCGTGAAGATATCGTTTCCATGTCCGTTGCTATGGCCAGCAAGGTTGTAGAAAAAGATATGAACAGCGAAACTAACGCGAAACTCATCGACGACGCTATTGCACATTTGAATAGTAAAACAATGGGGTTGTGATACATATGAGCGTAGGAATTGTAGCAGATCGTTACAGTGAAGCCTTATTTGAGCTTGCTCAAGAGTCTAAGACTTTAGTAGAAACCGAACGCGAGGTTGAACAAGTACTAGCTACACTCAATGAGCAACCTGATTTGGTTAAGTTTATTGACAATCCTTTGCTAACAGCTGATGCTAAATGTCAATTGTTAAGCAAAATCTTCGGTGATGAATTAGACAAATCGGTATTGCACTTCCTCTTTGTTATGATTCATCGCAACCGCGCTCACTATATATGTGAAGCCTTGCAAGCTTTTGTAGACCGGTCTCAAGAGGCACGTGGCATCATCAAGGCTACCGTGTCTGTCGTAGAACCATTGACAGAAGAGCAAAGCAGTCAATTGCTTACAAAATTGCAAACGATTACTGGAAAAACAGTTATTTTACAAACGCGTATTGATCCTTCCATCGTGGGCGGCTTGGTCGTTCAAATTGGGGATATGCGCATTGACGGTTCCGTAGCACGTCGCTTGGAAGAACTTAAAAAGGCTCTTACCGTAGGCGTTGCTCAATAGACAGAGGTGAACGGGAATTTATGAAAATGAAACCTGAGGAAATCACTGCCATTATCAAGCAACAAATCCAAAACTATGATGTGGATTTGAATGTTGATGATGTAGGCACAGTCCTTGATGTGGGTGATGGTATCGCTCATATCTATGGTCTTGATAAAGCCATGGCAGGCGAACTTCTTGAATTGCCACATGGCGTATATGGTCTAGTTCTCAACTTGGAATTAGACAATGTAGGTGCTGTACTCTTGGGGAATGGCAACCTGATTAAAGAAGGTGACCAAGTTAAACGTACTGGCCGTATCATGCAAGTGCCAGTAGGAGATGCTTTGATTGGTCGTGTTGTCGATCCATTGGGCCAACCTTTGGATGGTAAAGGGGAAATCGCAACCACAGACTTCCGCCCTGTGGAATACCCAGCACCTGGTATTGCAGACCGTAAGTCTGTCAATCAACCTTTACAAACTGGTTTGAAAGCCATCGATGCTATGGTTCCAATTGGTCGTGGCCAACGGGAATTGATCATCGGTGACCGCGGTACTGGTAAAACAGCTATCGCAATCGATACCATCCTCAACCAAAAAGGTAAGGATGTAATCTGTATCTATGTAGCTATTGGTCAAAAGGAATCCACTGTAGCTTCTGTAGTACAAAAATTGGAAGAGTTTGGTGCTATGGACTACACTATCGTAGTATCCGCATCTGCTTCTACTGGAGCACCTCTTCAATACATTGCTCCATACGCTGGTGTAGCTATGGGCGAACACTTCATGTATGAAGGTAAACATGTATTGTGCGTATACGATGACTTGACTAAACAAGCTGCCGCATATCGTGCAATGTCCTTGCTTCTCCGTCGTCCACCAGGGCGCGAAGCATATCCAGGGGACGTATTCTACTTACACAGCCGTTTGTTGGAACGGGCTGCTAAGTTGTCCGATGAATTGGGTGGCGGTTCCATTACGGCCCTTCCAATCATTGAAACACAAGCGGGTGACGTATCTGCCTATATCCCAACTAACGTAATTTCCATCACCGATGGTCAAATCTTCTTGGGCACAGATATGTTTAACTCCGGTATTCGTCCAGCTGTCGATGTAGGCTTGTCCGTATCCCGTGTAGGTGGTTCAGCTCAAACTAAGGCTATGAAATCCGTTGCAGGCCAACTTCGGTTGGAATTGGCTCAATATCGTGAATTAGCGGCTTTCGCCCAATTTGGTTCCGACCTTGATGCATCCACTAAAGCTCAATTGGATCGCGGTGCTCGTTTGACAGAAATGCTCAAGCAAGACCAATACAGCCCATTGTCCGTAGCTGAACAAGTTATTTGCCTCTATGCTGGTACCAAAGGTTTCCTCGCATCCATCCAATTGGAAGATGTATTGGCCTTTGAAGATGAATTAATTCGTTATGTTAATATGCATAATAAATCCATCATTGATGCTATCAACACATCTGGCAAATTAGAATCCGCTGTAGAAGAAGAATTGAAGACAGCTATTGCTGAATGCGTTAAGGCATTTGGTGCTACCCATACATTAGTGGCTTCTAAGGAGGCGTAATATATGGCTAGTGCACAGGATTTACGCAAACGCATAAAATCCGTTGGTAATACGCAGCAAATCACCAAGGCCATGAAGATGGTCGCTTCTGCCCGCATGCGTAAAGCCCAAGCCCGTGCCGAAGGTGTTGGTCCTTATGCTGAAAAGCTAGGACAAATTATGCGCCGTGTATCTGGTTCTATTGCCGGTGGTACCAGCCCCTTGTTGGATGCTCGTCCAATTAAGAAAACCGCTTACGTCATCGTAGGTGCAGATAAGGGGTTAGCTGGTGCTTATAGCTCTAACTTGGCTAAATTTGCAGAGCAAACCTTTGCGGATAAGGACAAGAGCGCGATTGAAATCATCGCCTCTGGCCGTAAGGTAGTCGATCATTTCGCCTCCCGTGGCTATACTGTATCCGCTAAGTTTACAGGCTATTCCGATAAACCAGAATACAGCGATGCACGAGCTTTGATGCGAGAAGCACAAAATCAATTCCTCGCTGGTCAAGTGGATGAAGTTGTCCTCGTGTACACTAAATTCGTCAACTCTATGACGCAAATTCCTACACAAGAACGCCTTCTTCCAGTAACTCCACCAGAAGGGGATCAAGAGGGTGGCGCATATTTCTATATGCCTGGCGAAGAAGAAGTCCTCACGGCTCTTCTTCCTCAATACCTTGAATCCAGTGTGTTCAATGGACTTTTACAAGCAGCGGCTAGCGAATTAGGGTCTCGTATGACTGCTATGACATCCGCTACAGATAATGCTTCTGAACTCATTGGTAAACTCAGCCTTGAATATAATAAATTGCGTCAAGCTAGCATTACTAACGAAATCTCTGAAATTGTGGGTGGCGCTAATGCGTTGCAATAGAATAGGAGCGCTTCTTAGATGAGTACTAATATTGGTAAAGTGGTACAGGTTATCGGCCCAGTTGTAGACGTTCAGTTTGCACCAGGTCAATTGCCAGCCATTTATAATGCCCTTCACATTGAACCTCAAGGTGAAGGTATCAAAAACAGAATTGTTGTTGAAGTTATGCAACATTTGGGTGACGACACAGTGCGCTGTGTAGCCATGTCTTCCACAGATGGCCTCACACGTAATATGGACGTTATCGATACAGGTGCTGCTATTTCCGTACCAGTAGGTGACGGTGTATTGGGCCGTATCTTCAACGTTTTGGGTGAAACTGTAGACCATGACCCAGCAAAAGTAGAAGCTGAAGATCATTGGCCTATTCACCGTCCAGCCCCTAAATTCGATGACTTGTCTCCAGAAACAAACATCTTGGAAACAGGTATCAAGGTCGTTGACCTTATTGCCCCTTATGTAAAGGGTGGTAAGATTGGTCTCTTCGGTGGTGCCGGCGTTGGTAAAACCGTATTGATTATGGAATTGATTCATAACATCGCTACAGAACATGGTGGTTACTCCGTATTCTCAGGCGTTGGTGAACGTACCCGTGAAGGTAATGACCTTTGGAACGAAATGAAAGAATCTGGCGTTATCAACAAGACAGCCCTCGTATATGGACAAATGAACGAACCACCTGGAGCTCGTATGCGCGTCGCATTGACAGGTTTGACCATGGCAGAATACTTCCGTGATGTAAAACACCAAGACGTGCTCTTGTTTGTCGATAATATCTTCCGTTTCATCCAAGCTGGTTCTGAAGTGTCTGCCTTGCTCGGCCGTATGCCGTCTGCCGTTGGTTACCAACCAACCTTGGCTAATGACGTAGGGGCTTTGCAAGAACGTATCACCTCTACTAAAAACGGTTCCATTACATCTGTACAAGCCGTATACGTACCTGCCGATGACTTGACTGACCCAGCACCAGCAGCAACCTTTGCCCATTTGGATGCGACTACTGTATTGTCCCGTGCTATCGCAGAATTGGGGATTTACCCAGCCGTTGATCCATTGGATTCCACATCTCGAATCTTGGATCCACATGTAGTAGGGGAAGAACACTACCAAGTCGCTCGTGGCGTGCAAGAAGTTCTTCAAAAATACCGCGATTTGCAAGATATCATTGCCATCCTCGGTATGGAAGAATTGTCTGATGAAGATAAATTGACTGTAGCACGGGCTCGTAAGATTCAACGTTTCCTCAGTCAACCATTCTTCGTAGCCGAAGTATTTACCGGGTCTCCTGGTAAGTACGTTCCATTGTCCGAAACCTTGCGCGGCTTCCGTGAAATCTTGGACGGCAAACACGATGATTTGCCAGAACAAGCTTTCTACATGGTTGGTTCCATTGATGAAGCAGTTCAAAAAGCAAAGGACATGGCTGAGAAAGGGGAATAATCTATGGCAGATTTAAAACCCATGGCCCTTACTGTGGTGACGCCAGATGACAAGGCCTTTGAAGCAAAGGTAAAGTTCATCTCCGGTCGTGCCTTGGACGGTGACTTTGGCTTCTATCCAAATCCGGCCCCTCATGTGGTAGCCTTGGATATAGCTGAATTGGATGTAACAGATCAAGATGACAAGAAGTATAAATTGGCCATCTTTGGAGGTTTCTTGGAAATCGATAATAACCAAGCTACTTTGGTTACACCAAACTGTGAAGTGCCAGAATCCATTGACCCAGAACGGGCTCAACGAGCTCGTCAACGGGCCGAAGAACGATTAGCTGCTGACCGTGATGATGTGGATGTTCCACGGGCACGGGCGGCCCTGAAACGAGCTCTCCTACGGATTGATATCACCAGTGGTCTATAGGAGCGGTTGACTTAGGTTAATCGATTTCATAAAAAAAAACACCCCATGATCGGAAGAATCGTGGGGTGTCTTTTTTATGTGGCAGTGTCTAAACGAAAAGACGAATAATTAGCATGCCTACACAAGCATTGAAGATGGATATGGCCATAAGCATAGGCCAGTATTTTTTAGGTGTATCCGTAACACCAAGAAGGCGACCCATATATTGAATTTGAGAAGCCATGAGGATAAAGGCTGGGGCTAAGATGGTGATATGTTCTGGTGTCAGTGTGCCAGCTGCCATGAGGGCTGCTGCTACGCCTACACCAGCGGAACAAGAGAGCCAAGTAGCTAAGAGGACGGTTAAGGCTTCTCCAGGAAGAGCAAAGAGGCCCATAACGCCACCAGCATGGAGGCCTAACCAATCAAAAACGCCTAAAATACGGAGAATTTCTGCTAGAACATAGGCCATAATGACATTTGGCATAAGACTTTGCGTAGCTAAGGTAAACCCCTTACGGGCGCCAATGACAAAGATATCGAAAGGATTGTTGGTTTTCTTTTGGCTGTTTGCTTGTGTAGTCATTATTGGAAGTCCTTTCTGTAGACTGTATTAAGTGCTAGGCGACAGATTCCGGCACCAACAAACTTAAGAATGAAAATTAAAATTAAAGGGACCAGAATTGGTAGTGTGAAGGAAGCAAAAAGAGCTGATACGATAGCGAAGTAATTGTTGATCATACCTGCACCAGAGTACTGCCAAGCGGCGATAATAGTTAATTCCTTACGGGTAACTAAGCCCTCTTCATAAAGCTCCTTGGTGAGGGCAGCGCCTCCGTCGGTAGATTGTAAGTCTGTAATAAGGGCTAAGCCTGTTAGACCTGGAATACCAAGTAGGGGTTTAAGGATTGGTGTGAGTAAACGTTGGGCTGCTTTTAGCGCCCCGTAGTGGGAAAAAATTTCTACGGCCCCCAAGGCTAACATGATAGATGGAACTAAGCTCAAGGCAAAGAGGAACCCCGCTCTTGCAGAAGTTCCACCGTGCCCTACGAAGGTGTCAGATGCCCCCTTGATGGTTCCGTATTTGCCGATAAGGGCAGAGAAGTCAAATACCTTTAACCATTCATGGCCAGCTACGTTATTTAATAGACCGGAGAAGAAGATGATAGCGGCGATGAGGGCTATATAAGCACCTATCGTGACTTTTGGGTTCATCATTTCATTGAGTTGAGCCTGCTTTTCTTCTTTTGCTTGAAGCGTGACCTGGTTGTCTCGTTGATCCATAAGGACCTCCTTATAAATATCCACTCAGAATAAACATATGTATTATTGTAAAGGATATTGATATGGAGGGTCAAGGGGAAGATTAACTATTTACAAATAGGAGGAACCAAGAGTATTCTAGGTTTATATTTATTTTCTTATCTATGAGGAGGCCCCATGAGTCAGGTTCAGGATTACTATAACTATCTCCATACCATTCCAGAAAAATCTCTAGAGGAGCATAAGACATCTCAATTTCTAGCAGATCAATTAGAGTCCTTTGGTTATCGGGTTATTAGACAAGTAGGTGGGGCTACAGGAGTTATTGGCATCTACGATACGGGTCGCCCAGGCCCAGTCGTGGCCATTCGGGCTGATATGGATTCACTTACTCATATCATTGATGGCCAGGAAGTTCAACGCCATACCTGTGGCCATGATGGACATATGTCCATGGTCTTGACCGCCGCTAAGTGGATTAAAGAGGGAGGTCTAATTAGCAAGGGGGTCTTGAAAATACTTTTTCAACCGGCAGAGGAGACTGGTGAAGGGGCTTTGAGCATGATCAAAGGTGGTGCTATTGATGATGTAGATTGGCTCTTTGGGGCTCATGTACGACCTTTTGAGGAATGCCAAGTGGGCCAAGCTTCGCCAGCTATTCATTATGCGGCAGCTCGTCGCTTTGTTGTAGAATTTCTTGGTAAACCAGCCCATGCGGCCCGGCCTCATTTAGGCATTAATGCTATAGATGCGGCTACGGCTGCTGTTAATGCAGTCAATGCTATCCACCTAAAGCCGACTGATAATTATTCTGTGAAGGCTACGCGTTTTCTCTGCGATTCTGGTGTGACCAATGCTATTCCTGATTTGGCGACGGTTACCTGGGATTCCCGGGCTCAATACAATGATGTGATGGAGGCTTTGGAAGAAAAGTTTATGGTTGCCATTGAAGGTGGTGCTGGGACTGTAGGGGCTAAAGCTCATGTGGCCTTTAAAAAGGGGACACCGGCAGCTGAATTGGATGAGGATGCGACGGCCCTCCTGAGCCAGTCCATTAAGGCTGTCTTGGGTGACCAGGGTCTGGCAGAGGAAATTTATACGCCAGGTTCGGAAGATTTCTTCTTTTACACTATTCATAAGCCAAGTTTGAAGGCGGGCTTCTTCGGTTTGGGTTGTGACCTACGGCCAGGCCTCCACCATCCGGATATGGCCTTTGACACCTCCGCCTTAGATGCGGGCGTTGCGATATTTATTAAAACGGTAGAAAGTTTATTGAATTAATACAAAAGCATGGATTACTTATGTATGGTGGTTCTGCTAACAAAGAGTGGCGCAGAAAAATTGATCTGCGCCACTCTTTTTATTTGTATTTATTTTATAGGACTGATACACCTGTCAATCTATACTTGGTGCTTTTAGGTTGTTCCACTTGAAGGAATTCTTCTGGGCTAATGGATTTTGGAATTCCCTGGTAGCCTTCTTGGCCGTAGCGGGGGATATCGGTAGGGATTCGCTTATAGGGAAGGTATTTGAGAAGGCGGTTGCTAATATGACGGTAGAGTTGACTATGGCTAGGCATAGTTAAGCTATCTTCTGTCCCGTAGTAGCTCTCCTTAAGGATATCGCCTTTGTGCTTAGTAGTGTCATAGTAGGCTAGGCTAGCCTGAATATCTGCCCGTATGTAGAGGTCATCATCATCGTTAGCTAAGAAGGATCCTAATCTTAAGGAGTGGATGGTGTAGTACTCATCTTCTTCTACCTTAGGTGCTAGGTAGAGGTCTCCTTGGCTGGGGGAACCTTGATCGCCTTGAGCAATCGCCTCGAGTTGTCCTAGGTCTGGAGCCTGATTAACTTCCTGGTAGGACACTTGGTAGTAGGGGTAGCGGAAGGTATCAGCCAGGCGACTAACTAGGTAGGAATTAAGGGCGGATTCCTTGCTTCTAGAGGGCCTTAAGATGACTACTTGGCGGCTAGGAAAATCTTGTAAGAGCCCATGAGAGCTAGTGGATAGTCGACTGGATTCTATACCGCTAGAAGGGTTATTAGTGTTAATGTTGGCAGAGGCGGCTAGGCTAGTGCCTATTAGGGATAGGGTTAAGGTTAAGCTGACTAGTAAGTTTTTTTCTATCATGTTGACTCCTTAGATTGATAGAGGGTTGTTATAATTCAGCATAGTATCATTATGACTCTAGTAAAAGAGCCTCACAGGGTGAGGCTCTTTGTGTTTATAAATGGTCTATGTGCTTATTATAGTCTTTTGTTAGATAAAAGGCACATACATTTTTCATATTAAATTGTTAAGAAGGAGGAGAGGTCTATCTTCTTCTTTTTATCACCTTGTAAGAGGTCGAATAGCTGATTTACATCTACAGATTTTGGATTTTTGAGGAAGTTATTGAGTTGGTTTAGGCCCTCTTGCCCTTTTGTATCTGTAGAAACCGTGCTAGTAGTTGTAGTGGTCGTAGTGGTGGTTATGGTTCCATCAGGATTTTTTACCGCTTTTGTAGTTGTCGTAGAGTGGGTATTTTGATTTGGTTGATTAGGATCGTAAGTGGGTTGATCTGTTGGAATCCGTTTATAAGGTAGTTGATTCAACATACGGTCCACCACATCCTTGTAGACCCCTTGATGGCTTGGCATGGTAAGGGCGTCCTCTGTGCCATAGAACCCCTTGGTGATAGCCCCGGATTGTTTGCTTTGTGTATCGTAGTAGTAGAGGGTCCCTTCAACTTCTGTGTGCTTGTAGTCGCTATCAGATAAACCCTTGCGGTAGATGCCCGTAAAACCACCGCGGCTACCAGATCCATATTCATCTGTCTTTGCGGAAGGGGATAAGTAGAGGTCTGCCCCTTTGCCATTATTAGTGTCTTGGTCGGCTAGGGCGATTAAGTCGTTAAGTCCTAGTTTGTTTGCTTGGGTTCGCTTGTTTGTGTTGTAGTAAGGATAACGGAAAACATTGGCCAATTGGTCGGTCATATAATCTGAGAAAGCCTTGTTGTGGCCGCTATCTTGACTGATAATAATCACCGAACGAGTTGGAAAGCCTGTTAAGCTACCAGGTAGTGGAGCTGCTTTGCCTGGTGTAGTGGTTTTGCTGTCCTTAGTTGTGTTCTTATCTGTTTTTGTATCACTTGTTTTGGTGGAGGAGTGGTCATTAGATTCTGTAGTAGTTGTGGATGTGGTGGTCTGGTTGGCGGTATTTGTCGTATCCCCAGATTGGGTTACAGGAATAACCTCTGCGAAGGAGAGTCCCGCGGTTAAACTGGTAATAGCCATGGTAGCTAAGATAGTTTTCTTGAGAGAATGGAATTGCATAGCTTATCCTTTCTTATATAGAAAAAGCCTCACAAAGGTGAGGCTTTTATGAAATAAAAGTCTACTTACTTATTATAAGTCAGGAACCCTATAAAAGCACATAAACTTTTCATAAAGTTTTTATTAGCTCATAGAGAGAGACCGCTCGAAGGCCGCTTTGATAGTCTCTAATTGGGCGGGCTCCTCCATGAGGGAGAGAAGAGTTAAGGCGATGATGGAGGCCCCTTTGGTAATCGTGCCCTCAATACGATGGTCTAACATAGCGGCAGCAAACTCCTTGGTATGACAAACTTTGTCATCTCCTTCTAGGCGGATGGTTGGGTGGTAGGCTGGGCATTGATAGGATACATTGCCGATATCAGAGGATCCAGAAGCAGGGTCTATACCAGGTGTGAATGGAATACCAAGGTCCTCCATGACTTCTTCAATGAGGTGCATACCCTCTTCAATGTTATTCATGTCGTCATAGGGGTTGCCATAGAACTCGTAATCTACCTTTGTCCCTGTGCAGAGGGCAGCACCTTCAAAAATTTTCTTGCACTGTTCAGATAGTTTGTTGAGATAAGAACGCTTAGCATGGCGGACGGTTACCTCTAATTCGCCGAAGTCAGGAATGATGTTAGATGCGGTCCCTCCGTTGATAATCCAGGTGCCGATTCGACTTTCCGGCCTGCATTGCTGCCGCATCATATCTAGGGCGTGGATAGCTAATTGAACGCCATTAACTGCGTTGATGCCCGCCCAAGGTTCACCAGCTGCATGGGCCGGCTTGCCATGGTAGCGGACCCGGTAGCAGTCTAGGGCTAAGAAGTTAGAGGTTGGGCGGGTAATGGTCCCATCCATGTGGACCATGATGGCGAAATCGTAGTCCTTAAAGATGCCTTGTTGGGTCATGTCCACCTTGCAGCCCGTCGCTTCCTCATCAGGGGTACCGATAATATCAACATCCATGGTGAGCGATGCCTGTTGGCTAAGTTTAGCGAGGGCAAGGCCTGCCAATATGGACAGGGAACCAGACGCGCAATGACCACAGGCATGCCCTAATTCAGGGAGAGCATCATATTCACAAAGAATGGCTAATTTGCCAAGAGGTTTATCTGCCTTGACTAGGGAAGCCTTAAAGGCTGTTGGGATGCCAGCAAATTCATAGGTTACAGGGATCCCTTCGGATTCCAAGAGGGCGCCAATACGTTTGACGGATTGAAACTCATGGCTGGAAACTTCTGGGTTTTTGGCTAGTGTGTAGTTGAGATCCCACGCTTTAGGCGCTAAGCTTTGTATGAGCGCTAGTAGGTCTTCTTTATGATGGTGTGCAACGGTCATAGTAGACTCCTTTTAAAATACTTATGACACCTACTTTCACGAGGATATTTATATAGATGGACATATACCTGTGTAAGTATCAGTTGGTGAAAGTTGGCAAAATATGTTTAAATCTATGACTATACTATCATGGAAGGTGCATCTTGCCTAATACAACATGGAAGAATATGCATAAATTAACAGGAATTCCTATTAAATCTAAAATTTGGTGAAAAAATATTAGGAAATG
>URSE01000032.1 GCA_900550455.1 uncultured Veillonella sp.
TTCATATCAGTACAGTAGTATTTAAAAGATTTTTGCTATAGCTTTAAACTATGACAGATAATTTCTTGTTCTATTGGTAGAGGGCTAATCAACGGCCAATAGGTGATATCTAATTTGATGAAAGCCCCCATGGATTCGGATTTGAATCCATGGGGGCTTTGTTTGAATAATATGATTATTTAAGTAGTTTGCCTAGGATTAAGGTCAGGGCCAGTATCACATGGTAGAGAATGGTAGAGGAGGCGATCTTACCCATGGCCTTATCAGCGTGGACTGCATCAGCATAGCGACCAAGGATTTTAACTGATTGAAGGCCAGGGATAACCGCTATGAAGACTAAGCCCGTATAGAGGGGGAGGACACCAGAGTAAATCCAGGTGGCAATCCAGATAGGATTGAACCAGACCAACATACCCAAGAGGCTGAGAGCTTTATCTTTACCTAGTAGGATAGCTAAGGTCTTGCGGCCGTGTTTACGGTCATTGTTGATATCTCGAATGTTGTTGACAAACATAATCATGCCTACTAAGAGGGTGGAAGGCAAGGCTGGAATGATCAGGGCTGCCGGAATATCGCGTAGCCAAGCGAAGGCGGTGATAAGGACTATAGCACAGCCCATAGTGAGGCCCGAAGCCACTTCTCCTAAAGGGGTCCGAGAGATAGGAAGAGGGCCGCCAGAATAGAGGAAGGAGACCAAGATACAGAGGAGGCCTACCGGTAAATAAGCCCAAGTAATCTTCCAGGATAGGAAGAGGCCGATGATGATAGGAATCACCATTGTTATTTTTAAAAAGGTAAGGACCAGGGAGGGGCTCATGTGACCCTTGACGATAGACCCTGCATTACCAGCCTTTTGGCCGTGGTCGAGACCGGATTTGTAATCGCAGTATTCATTCCACATATTGGCCACCATTTGGGCGGATACGACGGCTAGAAAAATGAGGATAGTGTAGACGATAGACCATCCTAAACCATCAAAGGGAAAGAGACCGGCAAAGTAGGAAAAAGCGGCCCCTAAGAGCACAGGACTAAAGGCTGCCGCTAATGTGCGAGGCCGGATGAGGGCGATAAATTCGCGAAACATAAAATCCTCCAGACTAGGACCAGGTATGTAGATACTGGTCACCATATGATTTAAACAAGTATAAGTATATCATTTCTTGGACCCTAGGATGGGGCCTAGCTTCCAAGGGGATGGCAATTGGGCCAGGACAATGCCGGCTGACATGAGAATTACACCGACAAACTCAATGCCCGTAAGGCTTTCACCTAGGACTAGGTAACCTAAAATGGCACCAAAGACCATTTCTAAACTCATAAGGAGGGAGGCTTCCGTAGGGGGAATTTTGGTTTGTCCCACCAGTTGTCCTGTAAATCCCAAACCTACAGACAGGCAACCACCCCAGAGGATGGCCGGCCAGGCAGCCCAGGCTTGGTCCCAGTGGAAGGGAGCAAAAAGAAGGCTAGCTAGAGCCGATAGGAGGGATACGAAGAGAAATTGAATGCAGGCTAGGCGGAGGGCTGGGTACTGTTTGGCGAAGACGTTGAGGACTAAGATGTGGCCGACCCAGAAGAGGGTGGATATGAGTAGGAGGACGTCAGCCCAAGAGATGGCTAGCCCTCCGTGGAGTGTTAAAAGACCCGCCCCTAGGAGGGCTACTATGACGCCACCCAAGGCTAAGTAGGTAATGGCTTGGCCGATAAAGAGACCGACTAGGGGGACAAGAACGATATAGAGGCCTGTAATGAAGGCCGTTTTACCAGCTGTTTCGAATTGGATGGCGTATTGCTGAAGGCTGGTCCCCGTAAAGAGAAAGAGGGCTGCTAAGAATCCTGCAAGGGCTAGCGGGAAGCGGCCTTTCTCCACAGGCTTTGAATCTTTGACTAGGGCCATGATAGGAAGAAGGGTAAAGGCGCCTAGGGCAAAGCGGAGGGCATTATAGCCTGTAGGCGATAGGAGATCAGTTACGGTGCGCTGGAAGATAAAGGTAGACCCCCAGAAAAAAGCAGCCATAATTAAGATGAATCTAGCTTGCCACATGGTCGAACTCCTCCTAGAAGAATTAATAGAATATTTATATTGTACCATGGGTAAAATTAAGCATAGCATGAAAATATATTGTATAATGACCCTAGATCTACAAGTATATGACTATCTATGATAAGGGATGATGATTCGTCATAGATGGGTCGTTAGCGTGCAATGAGGAATGGTTATGAAAAAGACACTCGTGAGTATAGTGGCTGCAGGCTTAGTAAGTTTGGCTACAAGCCTACCTGTAGGTGCGGCCTCAGTGGAATCCGCCATAGGTACATCGATTGCTTTGCCTACAGGCGTTACAGTGACAGATATGAATGCCTTGGATGTGAATGGAAAGAAGGTAGCCTTGTTTGATACGAAAACGCTGACTGCTGTTAATACAAATGTTCGTAAGTCACTTGCTAAGAACTCTGCCAACACTTATGAAGGGGATGCGCTAAAAGGGATTCGATTGTACCAAGTGCAGGGGACTGATACCGATGGTCACCATGTGGGCTATTTAGTTTCTTGTGCCTGGGATGATCAGTTGGCTAAGACCTTTGTAAGCCCAAAGGACCGGCAAGTGGCTGGTTCTTACTGGGGGCTTCAAGAGCCTGTGAAGGCCAGCCCTAAGGATCTAAAGGCCTTTCATGACGGCTTCCGCCAAGAACAGGATAAGAGTATAGATAATCAAGCCCAAAGCAAAATTAAAACTTACGAATCCTATGCTAAGGCAGGTGCTATGTCGCCAGTACGATTGGCGGATATGAAAGACTCAATCCAAAGAGAAGCAGCCCTTTATAAACTCTTAGATGCGAACCTGGGTTCTTTGATCATAAGTCCAGTGGTAGGTCAAACTCATCCGACGACTGTGGGGACTTGGTCTTTGGCGCTTTCCTATGATGGCTTTAGCCTTCCCTTAGGAGGTTCTTTTAAGGCCGTAGATGATGGGACAAATCTCAATGTCTTAGGGATTTTGTCTATAGACGCTTCTCGTCCTTACTGGCATCAAGTCATAAGAAATTTGCAAATTGTTAAGTAGGAGAAAACATATGAAATTATCTTTGAAAGCGATGATTACTGGCGCCTTGGTGTGTACTTCTTTGGCCTCTGCCTCTGCTGCGACTATCACGACACCAGCTGGTTCTTTTTCTACACCTAAGAATGTCAATGCTACTAGCCTATCCCAAAGCCAAGCCTTAGCCTTGCTTAAGAGTACGAAGGCCAAGAATGTGGAGGACGCAAAAGTCCTAAATTCCCTCCAACTTATTGGCCCTAAATTCGACCTCTACCAATTGCAGGGGAAGGATAAGGGAACCTCTAAAACGGCTCTTTTAGCGGTCTATAATGCTAAGGATGATATAGAAGCAGGTTTGACTAAGTCCGCCTCTAAGGTGGCAGGTCTCGATAAGGTTCAAGGCCTTGGCCAATATGCACCACTTCTTAGCGACTTTGGTGCCTCCATTATTAGCCAACAATTCCACGATAAAGACGGGGGAATTGTCGTACCTGATGCTATGATGACCGGCCTTGTTAAGTCCGGCAACCAAGCCTTGTCCTCCTCTGAGTACATGCTCAACCAAAGTTTTGCCCGTAAAAAAGCACAAAACCCTAATGCTTCCGATATTAAGGTGAAATTTGAGAATATGGAACTTATCCATCCTGTGGTTAAGACCAAGTATCCAACCTATACAGCAGGGACTCGAGCCCTCATTACTGTGGATGGCCTACAATTGCCTTACTATGTAAAGGCTTTTGTAGTCATGAACCCACAAGCGCCAACAGCTATGGCTCTCCTCACATCCGATGTGGAAGGGGCTTACTTCCAACCTATGGTTGATAAGGCGATTGCTAAACTTAAATAATAAAAAGTGCCTACTAGGTGATTGTGTATCATCTGGTAGGCACTTTTTTATTTTTACGATTTATAGCTTTTTTAGAATGTAATCGATGGTGTCAGTATAGGCATTCAGGTCTGTCTTATTCCAGGAGTAGCCTAGGCGGGTGATGGCAGCAGTCCACTTATACTTATTGGCAAAAGACTTAAGGTCTTTTACTACTTCTTGGCTTTGTGGATTTTCCTTATAAGCATCCATAGCGGCATCTAGGTAGTGAGGATGTTCCTGTTGACTTTGCCGTTGGAAACCATGGATAAAGAGGAAGAGGTCTAGCACTTGGGGGGAGATAAAGGAATTGTATTTTTCCCCATTTTCCCAGTCCAAAAGGGTTATCTTGTTCTTGTCAGGGTCATAACAAAAGTCACGTAAAGCCGGGCGACCATGAGCTAGCTTGTGGCTATGAAGGTCTGCTAGGGCAGAACCGATGAGGCTGTAGACGGGAGTCCAGTCCTTGTCTACGTCAGAATAGGTGGAGTCCAAGGCAAAGCCAGCCCCCTTGAGGACGAAGTAGTCAGGTCCGAAGTCCACGATTTCAGGGGCTAGGTCTAAGAGGGCGTTGACCACCTGAATCTTATGGAACTCCCGGAGGAAGGTGAGTTCGCTAGAACCCTTGAGCCATTCACGGCGGCCCGCTAGTTTGCGCTTGATAAAGTAGTCCTGTCCGTCGTAGACTAGGTGGATAACCCGTTGGTAGGGCTTGGCTTCTAAGGCGGCGACCACTTCTTCTTTAAAATCCCTTGTACACATATATACTCCTATGATTAGCTGACAGGGTTTCTTGATTAGGAAATCCTTAGCTAACGATATTTTAGAAATCACATTATACTCATAAATTATACCATTCCCTATATAGGATGAGCAAAAAGTGTGAAACAAAAGAGGACTACCCATGCGGATAGTCCTTTATTTATAAGGTGTTTATATGATTTATTAGAGGTGCAAAAGTGTTGGCAGAGAAGGAGGGATTTGAACCCCCGCGCCGGTTGCCCGACCTACCGCATTTCGAGTGCGGACCCTTCAGCCACTTGGGTACTTCTCCGCGCCTTTGTTTGTTGGCGTCGTTCTTTAAAGAAGTCTTTCATAATTTGACTGCATTGATCAGCCAATACACCGGCCCTAACCTCTGGCTCGTGGTTGAGGCCAGGATGGGAGAGGATGTTGAAGAGCGACTCTACGGCGCCTCCTTTGTAATCGCTGCTGCCATAAACAATCCGGTCAATCCGGCTGTTGATGATAGCACCAGCGCACATAGGACACGGCTCTATAGTAACATAGAGGGTACAGCCCGTCAAACGCCATCGTTCCAGTAATTGATTGGCTTCGCGGATAACCAGCACTTCTGCATGGGCCGTGGCATCATGGTCTAATTCACGGCGATTATGGTGGCGAGAGATAATCTGTCCGTCTTTAACAAGGACGGCGCCGATGGGAATTTCCCCCAGGTCGTAGGCCTTGCGGGCCTCTTTTAGGGCTTCTTCCATAAATGTAATATCGTCGTTCATAGGGACTCCTGTACTTGCTGTAAAACGGATTAGTAAGGGGAATAGGTACTAGGCTCTGGGCTAGTGAGGGGCTAAGATAAAATCAGTAAATAATACTTATTATATAATAAATAATTCTTTATGTTTATCCCTTAAAGTGGCAGACTGAGCCTGTAAATTGTATAATAGAAATTACGATTGTAGTACCTTATATAAGGAGAAACATTCATGAATAAGAAAACTCTTGCTGCAAGCTTTGCAGCAGCGGCACTGGTTGCCCTTGCAGGGACGCCTGCACATGCGGAAACTGTGCTCTATGTACCGCAAGATGACCGACCAGTGTCCTTGCAATATACAGTAGATACAGCGAAAGCAGCTGGTTTTACTGTTCTTACACCACCACAGTCCATCATTTCCGGCAAGACCTACCAGGGACAGGCCGATCAATTGTGGAACTGGGTGGAACAAAATGCGTCTCGGGCGGACGTTATGGTCTTGTCTACGGATTCCCTAGTATATGGCGGTCTAGTAGATTCCCGTAAGCACAACCTACCTTTATCTACTTTGCAAACCAGATTGGCTCGCATTAAGGCCCTCAAGGCTAGCCATCCTACTATACAAATTTATGGCTTCGGCACTGTTATGCGCTCTCCTAGGGCTTCTGGTGGTGGCACAGAACCGGCTTACTATGCTGATTATGGGCCTACCATTTTCCAAATTGCAGCCCTCCAGGATAAATTAGATGCTGGTAATTTGTCTCAGGCGGAAGCGACTAAGCTCTTGAGCCTCCAATCTCAAGTACCTACTGAGTACTTGCAAGATTGGTTCAATCGCCGGGAAGAAAATATGAAGGTTAATAAGGGCCTTATCGATCAAGCCCGGGAAAATACCTTTGCCTACTTTGCCTTAGGCCACGACGATACTTCCCAATTATCCCAATCCGCTATGGAAGGGCGGTATTTGTCTGACTATGCCAAGGGAATTCCAGAAACCAAGTATGGCTCCTTCCCTGGGGCTGACCAATTGGGCCTCCTCCTTATGGCCCGGGCCCGTGTAGACCGAACAGGTGACCACCCTAGCTTTGAAGCTATCTATCCATTGGGCGGGGGATCTGAAACCGTACCTCACTATGAAGATCAAACGGTGGGTAAGACCTTGGCGGAACACGTGCAAGCCATGGGTGGCACCATGGTAACCCAAGGGAAACCATCCGTTCTTTTGGCTGTTAATACGCCATTGACTAAGACTACAGGTGAATCGGAAGCTTTCGAAAACTTCCCTATGATTTCCAATTCCACCAATGCCTTTGTGGACCGGATTCAGGAGGCTGTGGGACAAGGAGTTAACGTATCCCTTGCAGATATCGCTTACTCCAACGGGTCTGATAACACTTTAGTAGGGGCCCTCTACAAACGAGATTTGCTCTTTAAAATCGGTTCCTATAATGGTTGGAACACAGCCTCTAATACGGTGGGATATGCTATTGCACAGGGATACTTGTCCAAGTACATGACCCCTGAAGCTCATAAGAAGATGATGGTTCAACAATACTTGGATAACTGGGCCTACCAAGCGAATATTCGTAAGGATATTTACCGCATGCAATCCTCTATTCGGACGGACAATGTACGTTATTCCGGAACGGATAATCAAAAGTATGAAGAGTATCTCAATGAACGGGTACAAGATTTTGCACAAAAATACTTGCAAGTAGATCCTCGTACGGTAAAAGCGACCCTCCCTTGGGGCCGCCTCTTCGAAACGGATATCACCGTCTACGATCACCCATCAGTACCACTTCAAAAAGATTTGCGCCTAGAACGGGAAAAACAGGCCCGTATCAAGGCGGCAGAAGCGGCTCGCCAACAACAGGTAGAAGCCTATCAAAAGGCCAATCAACCCGTGCCACCGGCCCTCCTAGTACCGATTACAAGCGACCCACAAACGACGCCTGCTAAATAGGTGGTGAAGGCGTGAAAAAACCATTTCTTCCTGAAATTACCTATATGCGGGGCCTCTGTATGCTGGGGGTTATCGCTATTCATGTAGGGTCGTTAGCCCTATCGAATCCCCAAGCTAATATACAAGTCATAGGATTCTTGGAAATCCTTTCTCGCTTTGCGGTGCCAGCATTCTTCTTCCTATCGGCCTTTGGTTTCTTTTACCATAGGTCAGTAGATGAGTCTTTTTCCTATAAGGAATTTATGACCAAGCGCATTCAGGTGGTCTTTTGGCCCTACCTAGTGTGGTCTCTCTTCTATATCATCTACAACGGCATAGGAGCCCATAGCCTAGGAGGGCTTATGCCAGGGGCCTTGGGCCCGGCCCTCCTCTTTGGGAATGCCATGTACCACCTTTACTTTTTGGTAATCCTCCTCTGGTTCTACCTCATGATGCCCCTTTGGCGTGGGGCTGTTAGGGTGGTCCTCAAGGCGCCTGTCTTCTGGTTGAGTTGTTTGTTTATCCTGCAGATGGGTGTTGATTTTATATCCTCCTACAGACTGGGTGCTTGGATGGCTCCTTATGGGGCGGCCCATCCAGCCCTCCAGTACCTAGTGGATATGCGACTTAACTATTGGGTTATCCACTATGTGTGGATTTTCCTCCTGGGGGCTGTTTGCGCAGAAAAGTACGAGGCTGTTCAAACTTGGCTTTGGAAGTACCGCCTTATATTAGGTGGTGCTTTCATCCTATCGGCAGCTTCCATGTTAGGATCTTATTATTATGTCATGGATCAATGGCATTACACCCTCTTGGAAGCTATTTATACAGTCCACCAACTGAGCCCTATGGGTGTGGCCTATACGGGTATTGGCACAATTTTCTTCCTCTTCCTCTTTGCCCAATCGCCTATGAACGATTTTGTGCGTACCATGTGGCAGGAGATAGGGGACAAGTCTTACGGCATTTATTTGGTCCACCCTCTCATGCTCATCTGGCTAGGGTCTACTATGGCTCATATGGGTTGGACTTATACTAGCAGCCATGTACTTCTTATCTACGTCTTAGCTGTGGCTATGTCTTACTTGGCTACCCTAGGACTTTCACAGGTCCCTAAGGGTATTCGAAAATATATATTAGGTCATTAATTGACCCAGTTTGTCACTTTCACAGAGAGTGATGGTTATGAAAGGGATCTATCGTGATTCAATTGCAACATATCAGCAAGGTCTACGAGGGTAAAAACCGCGTAGAGGCGCTGAAAGATATTAACCTTTCCATTAAGGAAGGGGAGATTTACGGCATCATCGGTCATTCCGGCGCCGGTAAATCTACACTCATTCGCTGCATCAATATGTTGGAACGACCTACATCTGGTGCGGTTATCGTCGATGGCACTGACTTGGTGTCCTTGTCCGAAACGGAATTGCGCAAGGCTCGCAAGTCCATTGGTATGATTTTCCAACACTTCAATCTCTTATCGTCTCGCACGGTTTACGAAAATGTAGCCTTTCCGTTGGAGCTTCAAGGCCTATCTAAGAGCCAAATCAAGGAACGGGTTATGCCTATCCTTGATATCGTTAAGTTAACCGACCGTATGGATAACTATCCATCCCAATTGTCCGGTGGCCAAAAGCAACGGGTAGGGATCGCTCGCGCCTTGGCTTCTGATCCTAAGGTTCTCCTCTGTGATGAAGCAACGTCTGCCTTGGATCCAACTACGACCCAAGATATTTTGGACCTCTTGAAGGATATTAACCGCAAGATGAACTTGACCATTATCATGATTACCCATGAAATGCAGGTAATCCGTGAAATTTGTGATCATGTAGCGGTGATTGAAGGGGGCTATATCTTAGAAGAGGGGACTGTAGTGGATGTATTCACCAATCCTCGCGAAAAGACGACCCGAGAATTTATCGGCTCTGTTGTTAAAGAAGATCTTCCTAAGGCAGCCTTGGCTCACCTCAATATGCAAGACACTTGGGCAGAGGGAACTGCTCCAGTGGTCCGTCTCAAGTTCACCGGCAATGCGACAGATGAACCTGTGGTGGCAGGCTTGGTTAAACGCTTTGGCCTAGATGTATCCATCCTCTTTGGCGGGATTGACTATATCCAAGATACATCTGTAGGTCGCCTCATCATCGTCCTCGAAGGCGAACGGTCTAAGGCACAAGAAGGGCTTGATTACATTAAGGAATTACCAATTGGAAGTGAGGTGATCGGTTATGTCCCAACAAATCATTAATCTCTTGATTCAGGGTGTCGGTGAAACCCTACAAATGACGGTCATTTCTACGATTGCTTCCATGATTATCGGTATCCCTTTGGGGGTTATCTTGGTAGTGACCTCTAAGGGCCATATACTGGCTAATAAATTCATCAATAACATCTTGGGAGCCATCGTCAATGCAGGTCGTTCCATCCCATTCATCATCTTGATGGTTGCCATCATTCCATTTACCCGCATGGTGGTAGGTACCTCCATTGGGACTACAGCGGCTTGTGTACCTTTAACCTTGTCCGCTATTCCATTCTTGGCTCGTTTGGTAGAGACGTCCATCAAGGAAGTTAATTTTGGTGTTATCGAAGCAGCTCAAACTATGGGTGCTTCTCCCTTCCAAATTATTAAGAAGGTTCTCCTTCCTGAATCTAAATCTAACATTGTAGATAATGTAACGGTATTGGTAGTCAACCTCATTTCCTACTCCGCTATGGCTGGTGCTATCGGTGGGGGTGGTCTTGGTGACATTGCTATTCGCTACGGTTACCAACGCTTCCAAGGGGATGTGATGATTGCTACTATCATCATCCTTATTGTAATGGTTCAAGTATGCCAAATGATTGGTGACACCATTTCCCGTCGTCTCAATCATAAATAGAGGTTCTTATGGTTAACGAAAAGTTACGGTCCCAAGATCATGACGAACTCTTTGAGGCAATCTTGACCATGGAAACCATAGATGATTGCTATGCCTTCTTTGAAGACCTGTGCACCATTAAGGAAATTCAATCTTTGGCCCAACGCTTGCAAGTGGCTAAGTTGTTGCGAGCTGGGGACTCTTACGAGACCATCGTAGAAAAGACGGGGGCCTCTACGGCCACTGTATCCCGGGTTAAGCGATCCCTAGTCTATGGGGCTGATGGTTATAACCGGGTATTGGATTGCTTAGAGGCCAAGCATAAGGTCTAAGGAAGGATGTGTTATGGATATATTGGGATTAGGGCCCGACTACTCGGTAGCCCTCTTACTCCTCATTGCAGGGGCCTTTGCAGGCTTTGTGGATTCTATCGTTGGTGGTGGTGGCTTGGTATCTGTGCCGGCTTTTCTCCTGACCAACCTACCACCGGCTATGGCACTAGGGACCAATAAGTGCTCCTCTATCTTTGGGGCTGCAACGGCATCGATCACCTTTATCCGTAATGGCATGGTGGATTTTCCCTTTGTCAAGAAACTGCTACCCTTCGTTTTTGTGGGCTCTATGCTGGGGACCTTTTGTGTCATATCCCTGCCACCGCTCTATGTAAAACCACTCTTAATCATCCTACTCATAGGCGTTATGACCTATGTGTTGACCAAGAAATCATGGGGTGAAGTAAACCGCAAGACCGCGGTAGTGGGCAAGGCCCTCTATGCCTGCATGGGCATGGTCCTCTGCCTAGGCTTCTACGATGGCTTCATAGGCCCTGGGGTAGGGACCTTCTTCATTATGGGCTTTATCTATACGGGCTTTGACTTCGTACATGCCTCTGGCAATGCTAAGGTCATGAATTTTACTTCTAACTTGGCCTCCCTACTAGTCTTCATCGCTATGGGCTATGTCAATTTCTTCTTTGGCCTATCCTGTGCTGTGGGACAAATTATCGGCGCCTCCATGGGGGCGCGTTTAGCTATCTTGAAGGGCTCTGGCTTTATTCGGGCGGTCTTTATTGTAGTTACCTCAGTTATGTTGATTAAACTTATCTGGGACTACGTATCCACAATTTTATAAAAGTTGGCTCCTCACTTTTCTATGAGGGGCCTTTCTTTTATAATGAAGATATCTATTTCTCTTTCCCTGTTTGTGTATTGTGAAAGCTCTCTAAGTAGAGACCTCGGCTCTTTCTGCTTGAGGTGGATGAGGATTAAACGATGCCCTATAACATTGAAAATCAAGTAGCCCTAATCTCGGGGGGGACCTCTGGAATTGGGTATGCGACAGCTGAAATTTTATTGCGCCAAGGCTGGTCCGTGGTCATTAATGGCCGCCGGGAAATGCATGGTGAAAAGGCCTTGGTCAAACTTCGGCGTATTTCTTCCAAGGTTCGATTTGTCGCAGGAGACGTGTCTAAGCTCTCTGACTGCCAGCGGATTGTGAAGGAAACTGTGGACCGCTTTGGTCCCATTACGGCTTTAGTTACAGCGGCGGGCTACTACGAAGAAACACTTTTAGCGGATGTGACGGAAGCTTCTTTTGACGAGATGTTTGGAACCAACGTCAAGGGAACAGTCTTTCTCTGCCAAGCAGCCTTACCCTATTTACGTCAGTCTCGGGGGTCTATCGTGACCGTCTCTTCTGATGCGGGCTTGCAGGGAAATGTGGCCTGCTCTACCTATGGGGCATCTAAGGGGGCTATCGTCTCCTTTACTAAGTCGTTAGCCCTAGAAATGGCTCCTTACAAGGTGCGGGTCAATTGTGTTTGTCCAGGCGATGTGGATACATCCCTCTTAGATAAGCAAATTGCTCGGGGCAACCAGGATGCAGAGCAAGCTAAACGTGAGATGGGCGAGCATTATCCCTTGGGCCGTATTGGCTTACCTGATGAAGTGGGGGAGGTTATCGCCTTTTTGATTAGCGACAAAGCCTCCTTTGTCACAGGGGCTGCTTGGACCGTCGATGGGGGCCTTACCTCTTGGTAGATATAGGGGTGGCTTAGGATAAGACACTTCTTTATGTATATATAACAAAGATTTT
>URSE01000033.1 GCA_900550455.1 uncultured Veillonella sp.
AGTAAATTACAGCGGAATATATAAGAAAGAAGTAGGCCTTATCATTTAAAATAATGAGAATTAATTGCGTCCCACCTGTGACAAATATGTCCATCTGTATAAATTCATAATTTTCGAAATAAAAGTTCTACATTATGTGACAGCCGTCATTTTACATATATCGAAATTTATCTTATAGTTGGATTAGAAAGACATGACTCAATATTATCTTAGGAGGTGAATGATTATGACTTTCAAATTAACTGTTAAAAATTCTTATGGATTGTTAATAAATAATGAATGGGTGCCTGCATCTGATGGGGTTACCTTTGAAGCCCATAACCCAGCTAATGGGGCACTTGTTGGTACTTGTGCAGAAGCGACTAAGGCTGATGTAGACCGGGCTGTAGAAGTGGCTACAGAAGCTTTTAAAACTTGGAAACACACAGACAAGGTTTACCGGGCTGAACTCTTGTTGAAGATTGCGGATGCCATTGATGCTAATCGTCAAACCTTTGCTGAATTGGAATCTAAGGATAATGGGAAGCCAATTCGCGAAACTTTGGCTGTGGATGTTCCTTATGCAGCGGACCACTTCCGCTACTTTGCTGGCGTTCTTCGGTCCGAAGAAGGGGCTGCGGATATGCTCGATGACAAGACCATGGCCATTATTCTCAATGAACCAATTGGTGTAGTGGGACAAATCGTTCCTTGGAACTTCCCATTCCTCATGGCTGCTTGGAAATTAGCACCAGCCTTGGCTGCCGGCTGTACCGTTGTCATTAAACCATCCTCCCATACATCCTTGTCTCTCTTGGCCCTAGGCGATGTTTTGAAGGAGATTTTGCCAGCTGGTGTAGTTAACATCATCACTGGTAAGGGGTCCTTGTCCGGTCAATGGATGCTCGACCACCCAGGCTTTGCTAAGTTAGCCTTTACCGGTTCTACTGAAGTCGGTCGCGGTGTCTATAAGGCTGCTGCTGAACGCTTGATTCCAGCTACCCTTGAATTGGGTGGGAAATCTGCCAATATCATCTTTGATGATGCCAATTGGAAACAAGCTCTCGATGGGGCTATGGTAGGGATTCTCTTCAACCAAGGACAAGTATGTTGTGCTGGTTCCCGGATCTTCGTACAAGATACCATCTACGATAAATTTGTCGCAGAATTGGCCCGCCTCTTCGATAAGGTAAAGGTAGGGGATCCATTGGATCCAACTACACAATTGGGGGCCTTGGCTTACGAAGGACAAGTTAAAAAAGTTCTTTCCTACGTTGATTTAGCCAAGGAAGAAGGGGCTACTATCCTTACTGGTGGTACACGGGTGACTGACAATGGCCTCGATAAGGGCTGTTTCATCCGTCCGACCCTCATTAGTAATGTAAAAAATGACTTCCGCGTAGCTCGGGAAGAAATCTTTGGCCCTGTAGCAGTTGTTATTAAGTTCCATGACGAAGCTGATGTCATCGCTATGGCTAACGATAGCGACTATGGCTTGGGCGGTGGTGTCTTCACCGAAAATATCAAACGGGCTGTTCGCGTAGCACGGGCTGTTGAAACTGGTCGTATGTGGGTAAATACCTATAATACCATCCCCGCAGGGGCTCCATTCGGTGGGGTAAAACAATCTGGTGTGGGCCGCGAAACCCATAAGGTTATGCTAGAACACTATTCCCAAATAAAATCCATCATCGTCAACTTGGGTGATGAGCCATCTGGCTTCTACGATGTGGACTAATAATTGAGTATATAGATCCTTTCTTTAAGAGGGTGGCTCCTGTAGGGGCCACCCTTTGTTTATGGCTTTCATAGAAAAAATATGATATACTAATAAAACATGCATAATTCGTGCATATTTAGGAGGAAAGACATATTTTATGTTAGAAAAATTTGAACAATTAATGATTAGCGAACCTGTTCTACGTGCGTTGAATGATATGGGCTTTGAAGAGCCAACGCCAATCCAACAGGAAGCTATCCCAGTTGCCATGAGCGGCAAGGATATGATTGGCCAAGCTCAAACAGGTACTGGTAAAACGGCTGCTTTTGGCCTTCCTGTATTGGAACGTGTAGACGGGACTGATGGTCACGTTCAAGTTCTCATCTTGTCTCCAACTCGTGAGTTAGCTATTCAAGTAGCAGAAGAGCTCAATAAGATGGCGACATATACAGATATTCATGCCTTGCCAATCTATGGCGGTCAGGATATCGGCCGTCAATTCCGTGCCTTGTGCAAGAATCCACAAATTATCGTAGCTACACCAGGTCGTCTTATGGACCACATGGACCGTGGCTCTATCAGCTTTGACCATGTGAAAACTGTGGTTCTCGATGAAGCAGATGAAATGCTCAATATGGGCTTTGTAGACGATATTAATAAGATTTTGGCTAACGTTCCTACTGAGCGCCAAATCCTTTTATTCTCTGCTACTATGCCAAAGGCCATTCAAATTTTGGCTGAGACTTACCTCACAGAGCCAACTGTGGTGCGCATGAAACCAACTCATGTACAAATGGACTTGATTGACCAATACTATATTGAAGCACAAGACCGTCAAAAATTTGATATTCTCTGCCGTTTGTTAGATATGCAAACACCAGAACTGGCTATTATCTTCGGCCGTACTAAACGTCGGGTTGATGAAGTGACAGAAGCCCTCAAAAAACGGGGTTATATGGCAGAAGGTATTCATGGTGATTTGTCTCAACAAAAACGGGATTCTGTTATCCGCCAATTCCGTGAGCGGACCATCGATATTTTGGTGGCCACTGATGTAGCGGCTCGTGGTCTCGATATTTCTGGCGTATCCCATGTATATAACTTCGACTTACCACAAGACCCTGAATCCTACACCCACCGGGTAGGTCGGACGGGCCGTGCTGGTAAGGCTGGGGAAGCGATTACTTTTGTTATTCCTCGTGAAATTGAACATTTACGGGCTATTGAACGTTTGACCAAGCGAAAAATCCAACGCCGTAATGCGCCTTCCATCTCTGATGTGGTAGAAGGGCGACAACAAGCAGTTATGGAAGAATTAATGAGTTTGGTGAGCGATGCGGAAGCTATTGCAGCCTTCAAGGCCAATGCACAAGCCTTGTTGATGGATACTGATTCTGTGACACTCTTAGCGGCCGCTCTTAAGATGTTGGCTAAAGAACCTGACCAAACGCCTGTTTCTATTACGGAAGAAAAACCTCTCCGTGTACGCCGTCGCCGTGATGGTGGCCGTCGTAGAGATGGAGATCGCCGTCGGCGCTTTGATGGAGATCGTCGTCGCCATGATGGGGAAGGTCGTTCCGACCGTCGCCGCGATGACCGCCGTCGTGATGACCGCCGTCGTGATGGAGACCGTCGCCGCGATAATCGACGTCGTGACGACCGTCGTCGCGATGATCGTCAGCGTTATGAAGGGGAAGGTCAATCCTCCTTCAAACCATATTTCAAAGACTAATTTGAATGGAAAAAAGTACTGCCAAGATCTAACTTCTTGGCGGTACTTTTTTCTTTCTTTTACTAGAAAAAAATGATATTATTAATTAATAACTATTATTGTTTAAAGTGAACTAGTTGATTATAGATGGCAGGAGCCATTAGGAGGATTATATGGATATTGTAAGTAGACTGCGGGAAAAGGGCTATAAGGTGACGCCACAACGCCTGGCAGTTTGGAACGCCATTGATGGGGTTCATACCCATCCGACGGCAGAAATGATTTACCAATCTCTTTACCCTGAAAATCCAACTATGTCATTGGCTACGGTCTACAAGACCTTGGAAATTTTTGCTACTATCGGCCTAGTAAAAATTTTGGATGTAGGTGATGATGCTAGTCATTATGATTGGGATACTCATGAACATTCCCACATTCGTTGCACCTCCTGTAACCGCATAGACGATTTAGATCATGTTAATATGGGGCCATTGACTCAGGCTGTTGAAGAAAACTCTGCCTACCAGGTAACGGGCCAGCAAATCACCTTCCAAGGTATTTGCCCTGACTGCCAAAAGAAGGGATCCCACTAGGATTTACCATAGGTTTCCTAGCAAGAAAACAAATCCACAAGAGAATATAGTAAAATAGTGTATACGAGATGTATGCACTATTTTTTTATGACCTTATTAGGTATCAGGTTTTACTACTGTGCTTACAGCGGCTGGTTATATGACTGATTATGAGGAGGATTTATGCGTTTACTTCATACTGCTGACTGGCACTTGGGGCGGATCTTTTATGGTCACCCTTTGACCCAAGACCAGGCCTATGTCCTAGAAGACCAGCTCTTTTCTGTCATTGAGGACCAAGCTATCGATGGACTCGTGATCGCTGGGGATATTTTCGACCGCCCTTTGCCTTCCTTAGAGGCTATACAGCTGTGGGATCGGATTCTTACGCGTCTAGCGGCTATGAAAGTCCCTGTCTTTGTTATTGCGGGCAACCACGATTCAGCGGCACGTTTGGCAGCGGGACGGGCCTTTTATGGAGCAGAAGGTGTTCACATTTGGGGATCGCCGGACCAATGCTTGGAACCTTATATTTGGGAGAGCCCCAAGGGGGCTCTAGCCATCTGTCCCATGCCTTATGCAGAGGCACGAACAGTCTATGATGCCTTGGGACTCGAGGAAGAGGCCTATAAGAATGATCTCAATGAAAGTTATCATGCTTGGGCAGACCGCCTTCGCCAAGGCATCCCTGATGGTATGCCTAGCTTAGCTATCTGTCATGCTTTTGTGGCTGGTGCTATATCTGCTGGTTCGGAACGGCCCCTATCCGTAGGAGGGACAGATTATGTGCAACCCAGGGCTTTTGCAGGGTTTACCTATACAGCTCTAGGCCACATTCATAATGGCCAGCAAGCTGGTCTGGAGTCTATCCGCTACAGTGGGTCACCTCTGAAATATTCCTTTGATGAAACTCACCATAAGAAGGCTTTTACCATCGTGGATATAGATGAGAACGGAAACCTGTCCTTGTCCTATATTCCTGTCGAAGCTAAGAGAGACTTGGTGATTTTAGAAGGGGCCTTAGAAGACCTTCTCAACGACCAGAATCGTAGAGAGAATCATAAGGAAGATTATGTATTAGCTCGATTGACCGATGCCTTGCCACCACAAGATGGGATGGCCCGCTTGCGCAAGGCTTACCCTTATGCCTTAGCCCTAGAAATGCTAGATCTAGACCAGGGATCGGAGGAAGAAATCACAATAGGCGCCTACCGACACTTAGAGCCGCGCCAACTCTTTGCTCAATTTGCCAAAGCCGTTTGGGATCGCGAGCTAAAGCCTGATGAGAGGGTTTATATGGATAGCTTGTGGACTGATTTAGAAAAGGAGGAGCGAGCATGAGACCACTACGTTTAGTGATAGAAGCCTTTGGCCCCTATGCCCATAAGGTGGACTTAGATTTTTCCAAGTTAGGCTCCCATAAACTCTTTCTCATATCGGGTCCTACTGGGGCTGGCAAGACCACCATCCTAGATGCCATGGTGTATGCCCTTTATGGGGATGCATCCGGTCAATCTCGCGATGCCTCTTCAGTTAGGTCTGATTTTGCCGACTTGGATCGACCTACGCAAGTATCCTTTACCTTTGCTATAGGAGATAAAACTTATAAGGTAGAACGCAGCCCCCAACAGGAAGTCAAGAAAAAGCGGGGCCAAGGCACCAAGATACAGGGGGCGGCTGCGGCTATTTACCAAGAAGAGGAAGGGCAGTGGACCAAGCTAGTATCCGATAGCCGTAAGGTAGGCCCTTTGGTCAATGATATTATTGGTTTTTCGAAAGACCAGTTCCTCCAAGTAGTCCTACTGCCACAAGGAGAATTTAGAAAGCTCCTCGTATCTAATTCTAAGGACCGAGAAATCCTCTTACGCAATCTTTTTAAAACACAAATTTACGAACGCCTGCAAACTTCCTTAAAAGAGGCTTATGATCAAGCTACAGCAGTGGCAGGCAATCTCTTGCAGGAACAGGCTCGTATTCTAGCAGAAGAGGGCGCTTTGACCTTGGCGGATTTGGACCGGCGACTGCAAGAGCAAGAGGCGGAGAGCCTTAGGCTCAAGGCCCAAGCAAAGGAGGCCCAAGCCCAGCTAGAAGCAGCTCAGGTCCAAGCCCAGGCTTGGGAGACCTACCAAAAGCTCCTAGCTCAAGAGGCTCAGGCTAGCCAACAGCTGGCTGATTTTGTGGCTCAGCATGAGACCCTTGTAGAAGATCAGCGGGCTCAAGGGCAAAAGCTGAAGGATTTACGACCGGCTCTGAATGCCTACGAGGCCTTCCAAAAGCAGAGGGACCTGATGAAGTCCTATAAGGAGGCCTGCCAATCCCTACAAGAGCAAGTAGACCAGGCACAAACCCGCAAGAAAGACCTAGACCAGGAAGGGGCAGCCCTTCAAGAAGGGGAAGCAGCCTTCAACCGGGCTCAAGCCCGTCTAGCCCTCTTACATGGCCATGCTAGCGACATAAAGGCCTGGGATACAACAATAGAAGCAATCCAAGAAGGGCATGCAAAAGTAAAAGACTTAGAAGAAAGCCTAGTTAAGGAGTCCGAAGCCTATGACGAACAAGAGAAGGCCCTCAAGGACATCCAAGGAGGCTTGGCCTCCTTGAATACTTGGCTGGACCAACATAGGTCTGCTATGGATGACTACCAGGAGGCTAGGGATAGGCTTAGGGCCCTCGAAGAGTTAGAGGTGGACCGACAGGCGCTAGATCAGGCTGCGTCTGCATTGGCTGAAAAGGTAACTTACTTGCAAGGCTTAGACCAAGAAAGAGAAGGTAAAAAGAAAGACTACCTCCATGTGGTTGCCTTGGTAGACCAGGCCCAGGCTTACCGTATGGCTCAGAACCTACAGGAAGGGCAGGCCTGTCCTGTGTGCGGGTCCCTGGACCACCCACAACTAGCTCAGGTCCCTCATGATGTGGCAGATCAGACCCTCCTAGAGACCTATGCGAAGGGCTACCAAGAGGCCTCTTCCAACTATGATGCCCAGCAGGGCCAGGTCCAAGTTTTAGAAGAAAGCTACAGGAGGGGCCAAGAGGCCTTCCTAGCCAAGGGTAGAGAACTGCTAGGCCTTGATGATGAAGGTTTAAAGGACGGATTGAACCAGGCTTTGAAAGATGGGCAAACGAACTTACAAGGCGCTAAGTCTACTAAGGAAACCTATGAGGCTAAGAGCCACGACCTATATAGGTTACATGAGAAAGAGGGCCAGATCCGTCAACAGTTAGACAAGGTAAGACAGGCCAGAGAGGCTTGCACTCAGTTTATAGGAGATATCCGCAGAGACATAGAAGAGAGGCAAGCCTTGATAGAATCTTTGCAGAAGACCTTGGGCCTCGAATCGGCAGATCAGGCTGTTAAGGAAGAAGAAAGCTTACAGGCCACCGTAAGCACTTATACAGCTAGGAAAAAGGCTTGGCAGGAGGCGGAATCCGCTAATGGGAAAACCTTGGCAAGCTTACAAGCTAACTTAGGGGCCAAGGAGGAGGCCTATAAGGAGGCGAAAGAGCAAGCCCAAAAAGAAGAAGAACTCTTCCAAAAGACCTTCCAAGATAAGGGGGTCACCCTGGACCAAGTGTCTTATTGGCAGGACCTGCACTCCCGCTGGGATATGGTGGTCCGCCAAATAGCTGAATACGACCAAGAACGCCAGGGGCTTATGGCCCTCCAAGAGGCGGCTAGGGAGGCATTGTCTAGCCAAGGACAAGAGCCGGCAGCCCCTGACCAAGAGCTAGTCAAGACCTTGAAAATAGCCCATAATGCGAGCCTGCAAGCTCTAGGGGCCCATGAAGCCAATTTAGAAGCTCGCCGTCATAAACGGGATATCCTGGTAAAACTAGAGAGCAAGGCTAAGGAGGATCAAGATAAGGTCCTCTTTATCAAGAGACTATCCGATTTAGCCAATGGAGATGACCCTAGGCTCAAAGGGGTTAGTTTTGAACGTTATGTGCTAGGGACTATACTCGATGAGGTTATCTTGGCGGCCAATATCCGCTTAGCCCATATGAGTCGTAAGCGCTATAGCTTAGAACGGGCTGCCTTAGGGCAGGTTTCGGGACGGGGTAAACAAGGCCTTGATATCATGGTCTTTGATGCCTATACGGGCCAGAGTCGGCCTGCAGGAACCCTATCTGGTGGTGAATCCTTCCTAGCCTCTATGGCCTTGGCTTTAGGTATGGCTGACATAATCCAGGCCTATGCAGGAGGGATTCACATGGATGCTATCTTCATCGATGAAGGGTTTGGCACCCTAGATCCAGACACCTTAGATGTGGCTATGGATACCTTGGTTGACCTCCAAGGGTCAGGCCGGCTTATTGGTATCATCTCTCATGTACCTGAACTCAAAACAAGGATTCCCGCCCACCTAGAGGTAAGACCTGAGGATGAAGGTTCGAGTGCAGCCTTTCGTATCAGTTAGATGAATGGTCAATCTTGTGTCCCTATGGTACTATAATAAGAGTAGGAATTCCCTCTTAATTCCTAGTAATTTTGGACATAAGGAGGACTTATGAAATTCTCTTTTGCACATAATAATATCAATGTTAAGGACTTGGATAAGAGCCTGGCCTTTTACAAGAAAGCCTTGCTTTTAGAAGAATGCAAAAAGCTTGATGCGGAAGATGGCTCCTTCAAGTTACGCTACTTAAAGAGCCCTTATACACAGCATGAACTTGAGCTTACCTGGCTTAGGGATATGGACCGCCCTTACAATTTGGGAGATAATGAATTCCACTTGGCCTTTTATGTAGATGACTTTGAGGCAGCCCATGCCCTTCATGAGGAGATGGGCTGTATCGCCTATGAAAATAAGGATATGGGGATTTACTTTATCGCTGACCCTGATGGTTATTGGACGGAAATTATTCCGGCAGGTGCCTATTAATGAGCCAAGAAACTCTCTACACCCGCATTAATTGGTTGACAGGGCCGGAGAAGATTGAGAAACTCAAAAATACATCCGTTGCCTTGTTCGGTACTGGTGGCGTTGGAGGCGGTGCTCTTGAGGCTTTGGTGCGAGGCGGTATCGGCCGTATCGTTTTAGTCGATGGGGACTCCATTGCACCCTCTAATCTCAATCGCCAGATGATTACTAGCCAGGCGACCATTGGTCGCCGTAAGGTGGAGGTGGCGAAGGAACGGGCCTTAGCTATCAACCCTGACTGCCAGGTGGAGGCCTATGACCTGTTTTATACAGAGGAAACCCATCCTGGCTTTATCCAGGGGCTTCATGTTGACTTTGTTATCGATGCTATCGATATGGTGAAAGCTAAGATCGACATCGTTGAACAATGCCAAGCCTCTGGCATCGGCCTTATTTCTTCCATGGGGGGCGGCAACCGCTTCTATCCAGAGAAGATTCAAATCGCTGATATCAAAAAAACATTTAACGATCCTTTGGCCCGCGTTATGCGACAACAGCTTAAAAAGCGGCGGATTCATAAATTAACTGTAGCCTTCTCTACGGAAGTGCCTACTAAACCAGCTTTCAGAGGAGATGAAGGGACCAGCCCGGGAACTACATCTATGGTTCCGCCGGTCTTGGGATTCACTTTGGCAGCTTATGTAATCCGCACTATTTTGGAGGTACCTAAACAATGACAAAAGCAATCATTCATATGGCAAAAGGTGACATTGTTATCGAATTGTTCGATAAAGAAGCACCAAAAACAGTAGCAAACTTTGTTAAGTTGATTAAGGAAGGCTTCTATGATGGCTTAACCTTCCACCGTGTTATCCCTGGATTCGTAGCGCAAGGTGGCTGTCCTAATGGGAATGGTACAGGCGGCCCTGGCTATACAATCGAAGATGAACTTATTGGCAATCCACACAAGCACGTTCGCGGCGCCCTTTCTATGGCCCATCGTGGTCCTAACACAGGGGGTTCTCAATTCTTCATCGTTTATGAACCACAACCTCATTTGGATGGCGTTCATACCGTATTCGGTCAAGTGGTTGAAGGTATGGATATTGTGGATGCTATTTACCAAGGCGAACATATGGAAGGTCTTGAAGTTATAGAAGACTAATTATTTATAATTACTAGTAGAAGGTAGCAGATGGAAGCAGTAGAAATTAAGCACCCTGAATGGCTTGATATACAAACGCCTACTAAGGTCTCTCATGGCTATGATCAAGAGTGGTATACCCAAGAGTGGCAACGCTTAGCGGGTTGCGGTCCTACGACGGCTACCCAGGTTTTGACCTATTTAGGCCTACGCGATGGTATGTATGATCGAGCTAATGCAACTAGCCAGGTCGGTGCCCTGAACCGGATGGAAGAGGTTTGGGAATATGTAAAACCTCGTTATGGTGGTGGCGTTTATAAGACAGCTTGGCTAGAAGAGGGAATGCAACGCTTTATCGATGATAAAGGTTGGAATTACGATGTTCGTATGATTAATGTATCGCCCTTTCGATCGTCCCGGGATGATGTGTCCGTGGTGGCAGAATTCATTCGCGATGGTTTGCACCAAGATATACCGGTAGCCTTTCTCAACCGCCATAAGGGCCACGAAGAAGCCTTGTGGACATGGCATTGGGTCCCTGTATGGGGTATCTTTAGCCAGGGCGATGAAATTCGCTGCCGTATCTTTGATGAGGGGGAAATTCGTGACTTTTCCCTCACTAATTGGATGAAAGACACTATCTTGGGTGGTGGCTTCGCCTATGTGGTTAATAAGGTAGAATATATGATTTAATAGGAGGCAGACTATGTCCAACCAATGGATTACAGAGGAACAAACCCCTCATTTACACTTGAGCACGGAAGTCGATAAGGTGATGTACTCTGGTCAGTCTGATTTTCAAAAGATAGAAGTTGCACATTCTTTGCAATATGGGAATATGCTTGTTTTGGATGGGGTTTTTCAAACCTCAGAAAAAGAGGAATTCGTCTACCATGAAATGATGGCTCATGTTCCTCTCTTCCTCCATCCAAACCCTAAACGGGTTCTCATTATCGGCGGTGGTGATGGCGGTGTAGCCCGGGAATGCGTTCGTCATCCAGAAGTAGAATCTGTGACCATGGTGGAAATCGATGGAAAGGTTGTGGAATTGGCCAAGGAATTTCTGCCAACTATAGCTCAGGCTATGCGGGAGAATAATCCTAAGTTGACTGTTACCATCGGTGATGGCTTGGCTCACGTGCGGGAAAAGGAAGACTACTACGATGTTGTTATCGTTGACTGCTCTGACCCAATCGGACCAGGAGAAGGACTCTTCCAAGAACCTTTTTATAAGGATGTCTATAAGGCTCTCAAGGAAGATGGGCTCTTTGTGCAACAAACGGAATCTCCATTCCTCCATCAACCATTGATTCATGATGTTTTTGAAGTGGTGGATCGGAATTTCCCTATGGCCCGCCTTTATACGGCCTTTATTCCTCTCTATCCAGCGGGTATGCATTGCTTCACTATGGGGTCTAAGAAGTATGATCCCTTGACTTGGAAACCTAATAGACCTAAGACATTTGAGACAAAATACTATAATGAAGATATTCAAAAGGCGGCCTTTGCCCTCCCTAACTTCGTCTTTGATATTTTGCCTAAGAAATAGGGTAAAAACTAACCTCGCTCACAAGAGCGAGGTTTTTGCTTGCCTCTGTCTTCATCTAATTTATAGTTGCAGATAAGAGGGGCTAGCATATATAATACGTTCATAGATTGTGGCTTAGCCATTATCTGTCCATAGATTCATAGAGAAGATTTCTTATAGGTTTTTCAGTCACAATTGGGCCTAGCAAGAAAAAGTTATATGGCTTAAAAAAGTTGTTGACAGACGATTTAATACCATATATAATTCTCTATGTTGCAACGACGTAATGTCGTTGAAATACCTACAGGTGGTGGGTATGGTGAAGCGGTTAACACGGCGGATTGTGGCTCCGTTACGCGTGGGTTCGATCCCCACTACTCACCCCATAACCTACACATCGTAATCACTGTAGGGGTGTCGCCAAGTGGTAAGGCAACGGACTTTGACTCCGTTATGCGCTGGTTCGATCCCAGCCACCCCTGCCAACATGACTCACTAGCTCAGTTGGCAGAGCACCTGACTTTTAATCAGGGTGTCCCGCG
>URSE01000034.1 GCA_900550455.1 uncultured Veillonella sp.
TATTTTATTGAAAGGTTTCTACTATGGACTTACTAACAACATTCCTCGCACTTTTGCCAATTCTATGGCTTATCATCGCCTTGGCAATCTTAAAAATGCCTGCTTGGAAGGCGACAACTATCGCGGCGATTGGTTCCTTCATCATCGCTGTCGTACCAGGACTACCTTTCGCTAAGGATCCATCTATCATCTTCTCCGGTGCCCTCGAAGGGGCTGCCCTTGCCATCTGGCCAATCTGTCTTGTTATCCTGGCAGCTATCTTCACCTATAACCTAGTGGTTAAAACAGGGGCTATGGAAACCATTAAGTCCATGCTATCTTCCGTTACGGAAGATAAACGAATCCTTGCCGTCCTCCTCATATGGGGCTTTGGTAACTTCATGGAAGGGATGGCAGGTTTCGGTACGGCTGTTGCCATCCCAGCAGCGATGATGGTCGCAGTTGGCTTTAATCCACTCAAATCTATCATCGCTTGCTTGGTAGCTAACGCTGTACCAACTACCTTCGGTTCCATCGGTATTCCAACCACTACTTTGGCAGCCCTCACAGGCATTAACCCAGTAGCGCTCGGTACCTATATTTCTAGCCAACTCTTCATCCTCAATATCATTACTCCATTCTTCATCGTTGCGATCATGTTCGGCTTGAAAGCCCTTAAAGGGGTCTTCATTCCAACCCTCTTGGCAGGCCTCGCACTGGCTGTGCCAGAACTCTTCATCAACGTTGTATTGGGTCCTGAATTATCCGTTATCGGCTCCGCTGTTATCATCTTGGCTTTGGTTATCGCCACTGCTAAGATCTTCGATCCAAAAGATCCTACCTACCGCCTCGAAGGGGCTGAATCCCAAGAAAAATTATCTGCAGGCCAATGTCTTCGCGCTTTGAGCCCATTCATTCTCATCTTCATCCTCTTGCTCTTAGCGTCTAAGCTCTTCGCTCCATTCAATGGTTTCCTTACCTCCATCAAAACATCGGTTCCTATCTACATGGGTGAAGGTGCTAAACCATATACCTTCGTATGGGTAACTACACCTGGTGTATTGATTTTCATCGCTGCAATCATCGGTGGCCTCATCCAAAAGGCTTCTCTTGGAACCATCTTTGGTACTGCAGGCAAAACCTTCTCTAACCTCAAATTTACCTTCCTCACTATCATAACCATCGTAATGACCGCTAAGATTATGACTTACTCCGGCATGACGCAAGATATTGCGAAGGCAATCGTATCTGCTACAGGCTCTATGTACCCAGCCTTCGCCCCTATTGTTGGTGCTTTAGGTGCCTTCATCACAGGGTCCGGTACCAACTCTAACGTTCTCTTTGGTCCACTCCAATCCGCAGCGGCATCTCAATTATCCACCGACAAGGATTTAGCTATGTGGTTGGTAGCTATTAACTCTGGTGCAGCAGGGATTGGTAAGATGCTTTCCCCTCAATCTATCGCCATCGCTATTGGTGCTGTTCTCCCAGCTCTGGAAGAGTTCAACAAACGTAACAATGTACCAGAAGCACAAGCTAAGGAAGGGCAAGAAGCAATCAATCCTTCCAGCATCATGAAAAAAGTATTCATATACTTCATCCTCTTCCTCGTTATGGATGGCATCATTGCCTTCTTCGGTCACAACTTTGCCCACCTCATCGACGGTCTCTTATAATAGCGTTAATGATAATTATTTGCTATAATACAGAGCAGATGATATAAGGAAATAATTCCCATGGATTCAATCATCCATGGGAATTATTTTTGTCTGCCTTATAACTTTAATTTATCTTTTATATCACTTTTATCATGAAAGGGGTCCTCCATGACAACACTTCTCGCTCTGTTGCCTATCCTCTGGATGATTGTTGCTCTAGCAATTCTCAAATTACCCGCTTGGAAGGTGACCTCTATAGCAGCCATTAACTCCGGTGCTGCAGGCCTCGGCAAAATGCTAGCTCCACAATCCATTGCCATCGCTATTGGTGCTGTCATCCCAGCCCTCAAGGAATACAATCGAAAGCAGGGTCTTTCAGAAGAACAAGGCAAGAAAGAAGAAAACCAAATCAACCCATCCAATATTATGAAGCAAGTGTTCCCATACTTCTTTATCTTCCTAGCTATTGATGGTGCCATCTCCTTCCTAGGTCATAACTTCATTAACCACATCGATGCAGCCCTGGCCTTAATAGGAAAATAAAATGTGTCCTTACTTGGACCTAATACCAAAAAGACTAGCTTCTAAGAGCTAGTCTTTTTGTATATGATTAATTGCTCGCCTAATTGCTTTCATTAGGGTAAGAATTATTTTGTTACTTTGTTTTCAGATGTAGCTTTTTTAGCAAGCTCTCCTTTAGGCGCTTGTGCCTTATTCACTGCAGTTGCATCCTCAACATCCTTCACTGCAAGACCTGTATCATGTTTTACAACGCGTACTTCATCCGCATTTGGCAAGTTCATAGCATGAGCTGTATCCATAGTTTCTGCATCTTCTCTTGTGGCTGATGTAGCTGATGTAGTTGCTTTAGGCGCAACTGCTGGAGTACTTTTTGTGCTTGTAGTTGCCACTGGTGCTTTCACTGTAGGTACAGTAGCTTTAGTTGCTTTTGCTGGTACATCTGCTACTGGTGCTTTCACTCCAGATGCTGCTGTTTTAGCTGTAGTTGCGGGCACAGCTGTTTGGTTATCTACAGGTGCATTCGCTTTAGTTTGTGTCGCTTCTTGTACGAATGCTTGATTTACATGAGTTTGCGTTGGTTGTGCTGCAAATACGGACATAGACATAGCCGCTACCAAGCTAGTGATAGTCAATGTTTTTTTCATTGTAATACCTTCCTTTCATCAGGCCTATAGGCCTTTCAACAGATTACTCCCTTAGTATAAGAAGGTTCTTTAAGTGGTCTATGAGAACTATCTAACTAAAAGCTAAATGTTTCCTTAGCTTTTTATAATTCACTTACGAAAAAAATTCTATTGTGCTAAGATAACTAGTACCTTTATCGAGTTTATGATTTAAGACTAGAGTTTTTTTCAACCCCTTAATTTTTCATCAAACTCATAAGCTAAAAATCCCTTAGTATAGGGCTTGACTCCCTTTATGAAAGGATTTTTAGGCAATTTTATCAGATGCTCACATTTACTTGCTCACAGGTATACTATGACCAACCTAAAGAAAGAAAATATACAAGAAGGGACCAAATATTCCCCCTTCCTCATCCTATTCCTGGGACTCTTAACGGCCCTAACCCCCTTATCCATCGATATGTACCTACCGGCCCTACCCATGATGCCAGAGGTCTTTCAAACTAGCCCTTCCAACATCCAGTTAACCTTATCCATGACGGTTACAGGGATTGCCATAGGCCAACTTTTTGGTGGACCTATTTCTGATATCTTCGGTCGCAAGCGCCCCCTCATCATAGGGAATCTACTCTGCGCCTTAGCCACCTTAGCCTGTGCCCTATCACAATCCATCGAAGGGTTACTCTTCGCCCGTTTCTTAGCAGGTTTTATGGGGTCTATAGGTGTTGTTATCTCTAAGGCAGTCGCCCGCGACTTAGCCAATGGTAAAGCCTTGGCTAAACTGCTTTCCCTCCTCATGGTCGTCAATGGTCTAGCCCCAGTGGTGGCGCCTCTTATAGGTGGGCAAATTTTAGTCTTCGGCTCTTGGCGCCTTGTTTTCATCGTCCTAACTATGATTGCAGTCATGCTTTTCCTTATGAGCATGGTCTATAAGGAAACCCTTCCCTCTGATAGGCGACAATCCAAGGATCTCAACTCTGTTATGATCGCCTATAAGACACTCTTCAAGGACCGCCAGTTTATGGGTCAATGCCTCGTACAAGGTTTTGGCTTCGGGGCCTTTTTCGCCTATATCTCCGGCTCTGCTTTCGTTTACCAAAATATTTATGGTCTAGATGCCCAAACTTTTTCCTATGTTTTCGGCATCAATTCTCTAGGGATTGTAATTGCCTCTAGCTTAGGGGGGCGGGCCTCCAATGTAGTGTCCAGCAAACACATGCTCCAATTTGCCCTTTGGCAATTAGGTCTAGGCTCTCTCCTCTTCCTACTAGCTATCAAACTAGAGGCTCCTTTTATTCTAGTCGCCATTAGCCTATTTATCGCTGCTACTTCCATTGGTAACATCGGCGCCTTTTCCTTCTCCCTGGCCCTGAAAGACCACGGTAAGATTGCCGGTGCTGCCTCCGCCCTCCTGGGCTTCTTCTCCATGATTTTTGCGGGCCTCATGGCCCCTATCGTAGGTATCCAAGGAGATCACAATGCTATACCGATGTCCATTACTATGGTCGTATGTATCGCCATCGCTCTCCTAGCTCTCTATGGATTAGTCCTCAGAAAAGGTCAAGAGGACTAAGTAGTTAAAATCCGTAAAAATTATGGCCTCATACTAAATGATAAGACCTACTATAGCAAAAAAGGAACGACTCACCACTGTGAGCCGTTCCTTTTTTATAAGAAATTAAAGGCTATGCCTTTTATTTTTTTGCATTCAAAGGCACAAAGAGAGTCCCTTCTTCCTTAGGAAGGATGGTCCCTTCAGGAATGATAGAGTACACCGTTTTACCTTGGGCTACATAAAAGCCTGCTGGCATTTGAGCCAAACCCGTAAAATCAGAAGGCAATTTTGCAGATACATCTGGGTCTGCCTTGAGAACCTTATTCAATGTGTTGACATCGAATTTGCCGAAATCGGACACCTGCATAGCTGCCCCTGTTTTAGTATTGTAGGTGAAGCCTACAATTTCTGCCGGAGATTTATCATCAGATGCATCATTTGTGAATGTTACATAGGAGAAGATACCATCTCCATCAGCCTTGATGTCATATAGGGACATAACCTTAGGGTGCTTAGCAGAAATAGCCGCAACAAAGTTTTTTACTTGCTTATTAATGGCTTCAGCAGCCTTAGGATCTTTAGCCGTTACTTGTGGATAAAGAATCAATTGATTATCATTGTTAATCAATTGAGATTCAATCTTTACCTGATTGCCCTTATTGTATTGACCTTTATTAGGTTGATCAAAGTCGGTAGCAAAGCCTTGTGCATCTTGTACTTGACCTTGATCAGCATTAGCTGTTACTGCAGCAGCATTGTCCGCTACTTGACCAGCAGCAAATACTGGCATAGCCATAGCTGCCACAAGAGCTGTAATAGTTAACGTTTTTTTCAACATGTGTATCACCTATACCTGTTTAATGGTTATTCTAGGGGACCAACTCTTATGAATTGTCATATCCCGGATACCCTTAGTATACAGGAGTAAGGAAAAAAGTCCAAAAAAAAAATCTAAAAACTTTATAACATAAGTGTCTTGTATACTATCCAAAAGTCTTCTTTATGATTTCCACAAACCCAAGGGAATCGATAAAAAAGCGCCAGCTCATAGCTGGCGCTTTTCTACTTTCATAGGAGTTATTCCTATAAGGCCTTATTCAAACATGGTTGCTAAGAGAAGTTTCAAGCGGTTAGCCTGGTTAACGGCAGAAGACCCTGGATCATAATCGATAGCAGCAATCCGTACATCTGGGTATGCCGCGGATAAAGTCTTAACCATACCCTTACCGGATACATGATTAGGGAGGCAACCGAATGGTTGGAGGCAAACGATTTGTTTAGCCCCTTTTTCGATAAGGTCAATCATATCCCCTGTGAGGAACCAACCTTCACCGCATTGGTTACCCAAATCGATGTAGTTAGAGGCAACCTTAGCCACATCGGTCATTCGCTCTACATGATCAAAGCGTTTTGACTTCTTGACCGCTTGAGCATAAGGCAAGCGGTATAGTTCCAAGGCTTCACGAGCCAAGGAGCCGGCAAAACCAGAGAGCCAAGTCCCATCCAAGTGCTTAGCCCGATAGGTGGAGTCCATAGCGCAATAGAGGAAGAAGTCCAAGAGGCCAGAGGTAACAACCTCGCCCCCCTCTTTTTCGATTAATTCGTAAATGTGGTTATTTGCAGCAGGATGGAATTTAACATAAATTTCCCCTACTACACCAACTCGTGGTTTCTTTTCCCCTGTTACAGGAAGATCATCAAAATCCTTAACCAAAGCTTTAATGTTTTTATTATATTGACGAAGGCTATCGGTAGCGATAGTCTTGGTAATTCGATCAATCCAGTACTTGGCTAAGGCTTCCGTAGAACCTGCTTCCTTTTCATAAGGGCGGGTAGCTAGAATACACTGTTGCAAAGCATCACCGTAAACAACCGCCTGAATCATGCGATGGAGGAAGGAACGATTAAGGCTAAAGCCCGGCTGTTTTTCCATACCAGATGCATTGAGGGAAAGGATTGGCACTTGTGGAATCCCCGCATCAATCAAGGCCTTACGGAGGTAACCGATGTAGTTTGTCGCCCGACAACCACCCCCTGTTTGAGAGATGATAACAGCCGTCTTGTTCACATCATACTTACCAGATAAAAGAGCAGACATGAGCTGACCTACCACCATAATAGCAGGGTAACAAGCATCATTATGGATATATTTAAGACCTACTTCGATGTCCTCGCGGCTAGGGGCCTTGAGGAGTTCAAAATGATATCCTTGAGCCTTGAGGACAGGGTTTAAGATATCGAAGTGAAGCGGCGACATTTCCGGCACTAAGATGGTATAGGACTTAGCCATTTCTTCCGTAAAGATGGCCCTTTCATAGGAATATTCTGGTTTTTCTACTAGCGTTTCCACCTCTGGTACTTGTAAAGATTTTTGGCGCATAGCCTTTTCCATAACGGATTGCAAGGACCGAATACGGATTGTCACAGCCCCTAGATTAGTGCCCTCATCAATCTTAAGAACCGTGTGGATTTTGTGCTTAGCTGCCAAAATATCCTTCACTTGGTCTGCTACGATGGAGTCAAGACCACAGCCGAAAGAGTTAAGTTCTACCACTTCAAAGCCCTCTGTACGGGACACGAACTCTGCAGCCCGGTAGAGGCGGGAATGATAGGTCCATTGGTCTACAACGCGTAGGTGTTTAACCGCATGGCCTAAAGGAGCAACCCCATCTTCTGTAAGGACAGCCATACCTAAGGAGTTGATAAGTTCAGGAATACCGTGGTTAATACCAGAATCTAAATGGTAAGGGCGACCACAGAGAACGATTGCCGGAATCTTCTCAGCAATCAAACGAGATACGGTCTTCTTGGTAATCTCTTGGTAATCCTTCTTCCATTGCTCTTGTTCATCCCAAGCCTTATCTACAGCAGCTTGCACTTCTTTCTTGGACAAGCCCAAGAAGGATAAGGCATCTTTCAATCGAGGCACTAGGGATTTCTTATCCGCCAAGGGTAAGAATGGCTCAACTAATGGGATATCCCCTAGAACATCCTGCATGTTGTTCTTGATGAGTTCTGGATAGGAAATAACCATTGGACAATGGTAGTTATTATCACGCGAGTACTCCATAGGACCATGTTGGATACAAGGGTACCAAATAAAGTCCACCTGCGAATTGGTCAACTGCTTGATATGCCCGTGAACAGACTTAGCAGGATAGCAGGCTGTATCAGATGGAATGGTATCTAAGGCAGAGTTAAACTGGTCCTTAGTCGTGTAATCAGAAAGAACCACCTCGTAGCCCAAGGTATTCCAGAAGGTAAACCAGAAGGGGAAGTCCTCATACATATTGAGTACTCGAGGGATCCCCACCCGCTTCTTACCGGTAAATTCAGGCAAGTTTTGCTTGAGGTAATAATCGAAAATCCGCTTTAATTTGAGGTCTACCAAATTAGGTACAGGCTTATGCTTTTCTTGAATCATATCGCCCGCCCCGCGGTCGCAGCGGTTACCTGTTACATACTTACGACCGTCTGTGAAAGCATTGATAGTCAACATACAGTTGTTAGCACAGAGGCCACAATGACGCATAGTTGTAGTAACAGCCAAAGATTTGATGGCTTCGAGATCAGCTAGGGTGGAATAGTTTTCCTTTGTTTCTTCTGCCGCTTCTTGGGCCAGGATAGCCATACCATAAGCTCCCATGAGACCGGCTGTATCAGGGCGAATAACCTCAACTCCTAAGAGTTGTTCAAAGGCCCGAAGAACGGACTCATTATAGAAGGTTCCCCCTTGTACGACGATATGATCGCCCAATTCCTTAGGGTCCTTCACCTTGAGCACCTTATAAAGGGCATTTTTAATGACGGAGTAAGCTAAGCCAGCTGCGATATCAGGTACAGTGGCCCCTTCTTTTTGGGCCTGTTTTACCTTGGAGTTCATAAATACCGTACAACGGGATCCCAAATCGATTGGCATAGGCGCCAAGAGGCCTTCCTTCGCAAAGTCTGCAATAGGAATCTTGAGACCTTGGGCAAAGGTATCCAAGAAGGACCCACACCCAGCAGAACAAGCTTCATTAAGAACGATATCTTCAATATAGCCGTCTCGGATTTTACAGCATTTCATATCCTGTCCACCAATATCCAAGATGAAGGATACCTCTGGGCAGAAGAAGCGAGCCGCTCGGTAATGAGCCATGGTTTCAACTTCCCCAATATCGATGCCAAGGGCCCGTTTTAGAAAGGCTTCCCCGTAGCCAGTAACACCCGAATGGGCAATATAAGCCCCCTTAGGCAACTTAGCATAAATCTCTTCGATAATTTCTTGAGCCTTTTCCAACGGCTTACCATGGTTAGGACCATAGTAGGAGTAGAGGATGCGGCGGTCTTGGTCCATGAGAACTGCTTTGATAGTTGTAGATCCAGCATCTAAGCCTAGATAGCAAGGGCCTTGGGCCTCTTCTATACGGCCTTTAGGAGATACAGCCTTAGCATGACGCTCGCGGAAGGCTGCCAATTCCTCTTCGTTCTTAAAGAGAGGGGCTACCCTGTCAGTAGCTTCCATAGGCATGCCAATCAGCTTGCCTACGGCATTCACCAATTCAATCACCGTGTAATCTCGACATGCTTCTTCCATAAGGGCTGCCCCTAAAGCGATGAAAAGCTCCCCATTTTCAGGAACGATTTGGTGTTCTTGGTCCAATTCCAAGGTATCAGTAAAGCACTTACGCAATTCTGACAAGAAGGTCAAAGGACCGCCCAAGAAGGCTACATACCCTTCAATCTTATGGCCGCAAGCCAAGCCAGCAATGGTTTGATTAACGATAGATTGGAATACGGACTTAGCAATATTTTCATGGGAAGCCCCTTGATTCAAGAGAGCCTGTACGTCCGTCTTGGCAAATACACCGCAACGCGCGGCAATAGGATACAAGGTATCCGCCTGTTTAGCCAGTTCATTAAGGCCAGATGCATCCGTCTGCAGAAGGGTAGCCATTTGGTCGATAAAGGCTCCCGTACCACCAGCACAAGATCCATTCATCCGGTGTTCTGCCTGTTGGCCCAAGTAAGTTACCTTGGCATCTTCCCCGCCCAATTCAATGATGACATCTGTTTGTGGGTAAAGGGTTTTAATCGCCCGCGTTTCAGCGATAACTTCCTGAACAAAAGGAACTTCAATCTTATCAGCCATAGCCATCCCGCCAGACCCGGTAACTGCTACGTGAACATGATCATGTTCATGGCCCACCATGGCCTCTTTTAAAAGGGCGTGAACGGTTTCCAAAATATTAGAAAAATGGCGTTGGTATTTTTTATATAAATAGTTGTCTGTTTCATCGAGCAAGACTACCTTAACCGTGGTAGAGCCTACGTCGATACCCATACGCAACAATTGCGGCATGTAGACCTCATTTCTCAGCACACACGTGCAAACACAGAATAGGAAGTAATGGCTATCATGAATCTCTTTGAATTTTGGATACATGACTAACACTGTATATTATATCACTAAAGTGCCCGTCTAGTATGACTGCTATCACATTTCACCTAAAATTCTCGATATAAAGATTAATTACAGCCCTATAGCAAGGTCCCACTACAAAAAAACTCCCATCCTAAGATGGGAGTTTCTTATTCATAGAATCTCTAAGATTACCTAAGGGCTTTCATAGATCCTAGACTACTCACGAGTTATTAAAGGGCTTCAAAGTGACGGCCGTCGTCTTCCAACTTACCTTCCAAGTCTTTATCGACCATAGCACATACAGCGGAATCAGACCAAACATTTTCTGCTGTTTCCACCATATCGATGATGGTGTAAATAGGAAGGATGACGCCCAAGAGACCGATTGGTGCTCCAATGGAGGACATGAGGGAGAGGGTGAGGAAGTAGCATCCCATTGGAACCCCTGCATTACCAACCGCTGCTAATACGGCGATGAAGAGCCAGGAAATCATTGTGCCCCACGTCAATTCAATACCAGCATTTTGCATAACGAAGAGGCTGGTTACCAAGATAAAGGCTGCACAACCGTTCATGTTGATGGTCGTACAAATTGGCAATACGAAACGAGATACGGCAGGTTTAGCATTTAAGTTCTTTTCTGCGGAAGCCAAGGTAACAGGCAATGTTGCAGCGGAGGACTTAGTGAAAAGCGCTACCGCTACAGCCGGGGACATCTTACGAAAGACGTGTAAAGGATTAAGGCCACGCAAAAGAAGGAAGATTGGAATAACCACGAAGAATTGGATAATATTACCACCCAATACAACCAAGGTATATTTACCAAGGGCCCCTACTACAACACCTGCTTCAATTTGTGCGGACAATTGCGCAGCGAAGGCCAAGATACCAACAGGCAAGACATAGATCAAAGCACGGATCAATTGGAAGAGCAATTCTTGCAAGCCATGTAAGCCCTTTAAGATGGTATCACGGTTTTCCGTCTTAGGCATAAAAGCGAAAGCAATCCCTACGGATGCAGCGATGAGCATAACGGATAAAACATTGCCATCCACAAATGGTTTGATAACATTGTTAGGGATAATGGATAAGAAGTGGTCATAGTAAGACATGTGACCTAATTTTTCAGGCACAGCGGAAGCGCCTGCCCCCACTACGTCAGCTGGCAAGTTACCAGGCGCAATCAAGAGGAAAAGAGCCAAACCAAGCGCTGCTGCTGCAATGGTAGTCAAAAGAGTATAGGTTACAGCGTGACCAAAGATCCGCTTAGTATCCTTTTTAGCACCCAAGGCTGCCAAGGTAGTAATTACCGCCAAGGCTACAGTTGGAACGGCAATGAATTGGAATAAGCGAGTGAATACGGACGCAATAAAATTAAACAATTCATTCAAAGATGGGATATTAAGCCAACCCAAAATGCCACCAATGATGAGGGCAGCAAACCATAATATAAATTGACGCAATTTGCCTTGGCCACGACTTTGCTCCATGACCTGGTGCTTTAATTGCTCAACTTGTTGATTATCTTGTTGAGACATAGGAACCTCCTAAACAGAATCAATACCTTACTTTTTGCAAATCCTATTTTACTGCTAGGTATTAATATTGGTCAAGATGATTTTTATCACATATTTATTAAGTAGATTTTATTTCCTACCTATTTTTTCTACCTATTCTTATTTTAATTACTTT
>URSE01000035.1 GCA_900550455.1 uncultured Veillonella sp.
TCTAAGACTTATGTTGTCTTAGCATTGAATTCAAATTTTAAATTTTTAAAGTAGCTGTTAATACCTACGCCAATGGATACGCTTAACTACCGAATGTGGCCACTATATTTACCGCCCCTTACAGTACTACCATAAATATATCAATATAATCACAAATAAAATAACCATACACAGACAACCACACCCTGATATCTTATCTTTATTATCTACTTGTGATGAGCTCTCCATATGTAAGGACTGATTCTGCAATAAATCATATCCACATTTAGGACAATTTGCCCATGGTTTACGCATATGATGGCCACATCGTGGACAAGAAGGTGTATAAGGAATCTCTTCTGAGTCATTATTTTGCTTATATCGCTCATATGATGTATAAGATAAACCAGTCCCAGGGAGACCCACAGTTTTCCTTACACCTTTTTCCCCAATCGTAATTTTAGCACCTCTTGGACCAATTGAAGTACTGATACCCTTTTTACCGAAGTTCAATCGAATTCCCGGCGCGATCTTCAATGATCGTCTAAACCTTAGGGACATAATGCCCAGATCCTTTACTAGCAACCACAGCTAGGAGACTTTGTACCATCATTGCAGATAACTCTACCATTATAATCGCAACCAGAAACACCACCATGATGCGAACAGCAACCACGTTGTGCAACTAATAATGTATTATCAACAACAGCTTGATTAGCTATCGCAAAAGAAGCCAAACTAATAGACATCATAGTCATGAGCAAAACTGCTATTTTTTTCATAAAAAATCCCTCCTAATAGGAAGATGATTTCTGGAAAGTACATCCCAGCCATCTTTCAACACAATTACACTCGTAAAACCCTCACGATCCATCAATTCAGCAAAAGCAGTAGAATATTCATCATGAGGGCATGCGCAAAAGACAATATATTTTTTGTCTTTATCTGCAGACTTTAAGAAATCATTAATATCCATTAAGCTATGTGGATCAACCCATATAGCACCCTTTATATCTGCATGCAAGCGCTCCTTAGCATTAATGCTTCGTACATCAATATAGGTCGCAGTAGAATCTATTGTATTAGTTACATCATAAGCAACCGTATATGATGTCATACTAGCAACTAGGGCAATCAATAAAAGCATCCCTTTTTTCACACAATACCTCCTTTCATTATTACTATACTATATTCTTAGAAATACTTTCAAACCCTAACTTTTTTAGTCTTATAAAATATCTTTTACAGCCTTATAAAGGTCTTCTCCAATAGCCTCGATAGATCGTATAGCTCTATGGGAATCCGTCCATCCGGCCTCTGCACATTGAATGCGTTGCCAACCATAACGAGCTACCAATTCATCATAGGCTGCATGAACAGCACTCAGATAGGCCTGGTCTCCTTCATGAATATCTCCCGTCTGGCCACCAGTCTTCCCCTTACGATCAGCCATGAGAGCCTGACTCACAGGAAGAGGTAAATCCAAGAGGCAAACCAAATCTGGTTGAGGCAAGCCAAACTTCGTATATTCAAAGTCTTCCAACCAATCTAGAAAGTCAGCCCTTTCAGCAGGATCAGCATACTTAACCATTTGATGAACCATGTTAGACGTCGTATAACGGTCCGCTAATACAATGCCACCCTTCTTATAAAAGTCCTCCCAATCCTGTCGAAAGGAAGCAAAGCGATCTATGGCATACATGGAGGATGCTACATAAGGATTTACATCTCCAGGCTTTTTACCAAAGTCCCCTGCTAGGTACATCTTAATAGGCATAGCGGCCCCAGACTCATAGTTAGGGAAAGTAACGGTTCTAACATTCTTCCCTTCTTGTCGAAGTCGATCGGCTAAACGGGCTGTTTGTGTGGCCTTTCCACTGCCGTCGCCCCCCTCAATAATAATCAGTCGTCCCATATTCAATCCTTTAACACAACAATAGTCTCCAGGGACATATCAGCTGCCCCATTCGGCACATATCCAAGTGCTTGTTTATCTTTCATATATTGTATCACAGCTGGTGTAATTTCTTCGCCAATACTAACAAGAGGGATGCCAGGTGGGTAATAGCTGATTGTTTCTCCACAAATGCGGCCACAAGCCTCAGCTAAATGAATTGTCTCACGACTAACATAGAAAGCCTGTCGCGGCGTTTTAATCAAGATAGGTTCAGGGAGGGCCAGATTCACCTGGTCCAAGGAAGGAATAGATGAGGAATATCTCCCCTCTTCCAAGCACTCTTGACTAATTTCTTTTAGGGCCGCGAGAAGGGCCTGAATAGATGCCTCACTATCCCCTATAGTAATGGTTATCAAGACGTGGCAAGCCTGAATCAGCTCAACCTCGATTTTATGGTCTCTCAAGCGCCTCTCGAAAGCAACCGCATCAAGTCCTAAGTCTCTCGCATCAATGAGGACCTTGGTAGGATCAAAATTCTTAGCAAGCCGACTTCCATCCATAGTTTTTAGGCCAGGAATTGCCTGGATACCAGTCCGCAGTTGATAAGCTAAATCAACAGCCTTCCCCACTAGATTAGATCCCTCTGTAGCCATCTGCTGGCGGGCCATATCCAAGGAGGCCATAAAGATATAGTTAGGGCTTGTAGATTGTAACATCTGATGAACCTGGGTCACTCGCCGGTAATCGATTCGATCCCCCTGGCCCAAGAGTGTAGATGTTTGAGTCAAGGACCCCAAAGACTTATGGGTGGATTGGGCCACTAAATCAGCCCCTGCCTCTAAAGCCTCTACGGGCAAGCGGTCATCAAAGGGCAAGTGAGGTCCATGGGCTTCATCCACCAAGACGATGAGCCCCCGCTTATGGCATTCTGCTACCATAGCTTCTATATCAATACCCAAGCCATAGTAGTTAGGGTATACCAAGAGAACAGCCTTAGCCTCTGGATGGGCATCTAGGGTGGATACTAAGTCCTCTAAACTAGCCCCTAGCTGAATGCCCCACTCTTCATCAAAACGGCTAGGTAGGTAAATTGGTTTAGCCCCCGACATGACCAGACCAGACATAACAGACTTGTGGGCTTCTCGTGGGATGATGAGAGATTCCTCCTCCCCTACTGTAGCCATAATCATAGTCATGATGAGAGCCGTCGTACCATTAATAGAATACCAAGCAGCCTTGGCTCCATAAAGGTCAGCCGCTAACTCTTGAGCCTCCTTAAAAGCTCCCTCTGGCTCATGCAGGTCATCCAGGGCATACATAACCCCTAAATCATAGGGTAAGGCTTCGCTCATCCAATCTTGTAAATCCTTAGGAGCACCGTGACCAATCTTATGTCCTGGCGTATGAAAGGGCATAAATCTTTCTTTTACATAAGTTTTTAAGAGGTCTACATAAGGCATGGAAACCTGATTATAGTTTTTCTTCGTCATAAATTAACTCCTTCTAGAGGGATGCACGAAATCCAGAAACCTCTACAGATTAAAAATAAAGACAGGAGCCATAAAGACTCCTGTCTTACTTAACGAGGTTGTTTTCTGGGATTATAGGTGTTCATTCCCTTATCTAGGCCCACTTTCAAGGTTCCTAACAGGGCCTTAGCAGCAGCCTTGATACCCTTATCAATGGCCTCTTTTTGTTCTTCAGGAAAGGGAGCCAGCACATGGTCTACAACAGTCCATTGAGGAAGGGGTCTACCGATTCCCACACGAAAACGAGGAAATGCTTCCGTTCCTATGTGTTGAATCAAGGACTTAATCCCATTGTGGCCACCAGCAGAACCATTAGGGCGAATGCGAAGCTTACCTACAGGTAAGTCCATATCATCATAGACGCAATACACATCGGATGGATCAATCTTATAGTAACGCATCAAAGGACCTACCGATTCACCTGACAAGTTCATAAAAGTAAGAGGTTTCACTAAGAGAACCTTTTCCCCTTCTACCGTAATAGAAGAGACCTCAGCCTTTTGCTCTTCTCGCCAAGGCGTATGGCTAGTGGATTCCGCTATGGCATCCACCACCATAAAGCCCACATTATGCTTGGTTGTCTCGTATTGTTTGCCTGGATTACCCAAGCCTACTACCAATTTCAAGAATCCACCTATTATTCTTCGTTGTTATCGAAGAGGCTGGATACAGATACTTGATGGAAGATACGCATGATAGCTTCACCCAAGAGAGGAGCTACAGAAAGTTGTGTTACATTAGGTAACTTGCAAGATTCTGGCAATGGAATGGTATTGGTAACAATCAACTCTTGAATATTGGAGTTAGCAATACGTTCCGAAGCAGGATCTGTCAAAACACCGTGGGTAACAGCAGCCATAACGGATGCAGCACCGAATTCTTTGAGCGCCTTAGCCCCTTCTACGAGAGACCCTGCTGTATCAACGATATCGTCCACAAGGATACAATGCTTGCCCTTTACATCACCGATGAGGTTCATAACTTTAGCCACACCTGGTTCAGGTCGTTTCTTTTCAATGATAGCAATCGGCGCACCTACGCGATCAGCTAAATCACGGGCACGGGTTACACCACCGAGGTCAGGAGACACAACGCAAATATTGTCCAGTTTTTTTTCATTGATGTATTTAGCTAAGATAGGAGCCCCTACCAAATGGTCTACCGGACCATCGAAGAATCCTTGGATTTGACCAGCATGAAGATCAATGGTTACCAATCGGGTAATACCTGCAGTTTTCATTAAGTCCGCAATGAGTTTTGCAGTGATTGGTTCACGGCCACGAGTTTTACGATCTTGCCGTGCATATCCATAATAAGGCACGACAGCGGTAATATGACTTGCGGAAGCGCGTTTCAGAGCATCCGCCATAACGAATAATTCCATCATGTTGTCGTTAACTGGGTAGCTAGTTGGTTGAACAATGAATACATCCTTGCCACGAACGGATTCATCAATCATAATTTGTACTTCACCATTATTGAAACGACCAACTGTTGCTCTTCCCAAAGGCAGGCCTAAATAATCACAGATTTCTTGCGCCAAGGCTGGATTCGCATTACCAGTGAAAATCTTAAGCTTTTTGCCATCTTCAAATGCCATTTGTTAGTACCCCTCTATACTTACGGTGGAATAGAACTATGCAGAATACATAGGTGATTACTTATATTGTATACCATTTCCCTGGAAATGTATTCACCTTTTTAATGAGAATTCTATGAGTCTTATTTGCGTTTAAAGGTTTCGTCATTAACCCAGTTTTCTTTTACTATTTGGCGAGCTCGCCCTACAGCCAAAGCCTTAGATGGCACATCCTTAGTAATGGTGGACCCAGCCCCTATATAGGCATAATCACCAATTTCCACAGGTGCTACCAAATTGGAATTACATCCTACAAAGGCATGGTCGCCAATACGAGTCCGGCTTTTCGTCGATCCATTGAAGTTAACTGTAATGGTACCACAGCCGATATTTACACCAGCACCCACATCGGAATCACCAATATAGGAGAGGTGTGGGAACTTAGTTCCTTGGCCCACATTAGAATTCTTAACTTCCACAAAATTGCCAATGTGAACATCATTTCCTATAACCGTATTAGGGCGGAGGTGAACATATGGCCCAATATCCGTGCCATCCTTAATTTGGCAGTCGTGACCATAGGTGAAGTGAATGGTATTATTATCCCCTACTTGAACATTGGTCAAGCGCGTATGAGGACCGATTTGGCATTGACTGCCGATAACTGTATTACCTTCTAACACAGTGCCTGGATAGAGGATAGTATCTGACCCTACGGTTACTTCCGGTGCCACATAGGTGGTAGCTGGATCAATAAGGGTCACCCCTGCTTCCATGAGTTGACGGTTCTTACGTTTTTTGAGGATAGCTTCAGCTTGTGCTAATTGGACGCGTGAGTTAACGCCCAAAGATTCTTCATTGTCCTCCATCATGTAGGCCCCAACACGATCTCCTTGTCCTACTAAAATGCCTATTACGTCTGTAATGTACAGCTCCCCTTGCGCATTATCATCAGATAAGAGATCTAGACAAGGCCACAACTTTTTAGAGTCGAAGGCGTACATGCCAGTATTGATTTCCTCTACAGCTAATTCTTCTGGCTTGCCATCCTTTTGTTCCACAATACGGACTACCTTACCAGAGTCGTCACGAATGATTCGGCCATAACCGGTAGGGTCATCCATATGAGCTGTTAAAACTGTAGCAGCTGCTTGATTCTTTTCATGGTCTGCCACAAGATTTTCTAAGGATTCCTTAGTTACTAATGGCGTGTCCCCACAGAGAAGCAAGATGGTCCCATCAAAGTCTCCTAAAGCAGGAAAGGCTTGCTTCATAGCGTGACCCGTACCATTTTGTTCTTCTTGAACCACATATTCAGCGCGGTCACCTAGGTATTCTTTAACTGCGTCGCCACCAAATCCAATGATGACTACATTTCGTTCTGTGCCAATGGAGGAGGCCGTTTCTAGGACCCGCTCTACCATAGCTTTACCAGCTACCTTATGCAAAACCTTTGGCAATTTGGATTTCATGCGGGTACCCTTACCCGCTGCTAGTACAACAGATGCAATATGTGCCATATTATTCTCCTTCTGGTTCCCATACAGGTTCGATATTAATTTCCTTAGTTCTTTCATTAATGTTATGGAAGGTAAACAAGGATTCGTAATGATCAATTAACTTGGGATTTGGCTCTTCAGTAGCAACCAATACCCCTGTGCCAACTACTACACCATTCATTTCAGCCACCAATTCAGCCATCCCCTTAGCCGTGCCACCTGCTTTCATAAAATCATCGACAATGAGGACCCGTGAATTAGGTGGTATGGCCCGTTTAGTAAGAGTCATAGTTTGAATGCGCTTGCTGGAGCCCGTCACATAGTTGATGGAGATACAAGACCCCTCCGTCACCTTAGAATCGCGGCGAGCAATAACAAGGGGTTTATTAAAGGCCCTTGCAACCATAACAGCCAAGGGGATCCCCTTAGTTTCCACCGTCAAGATATAATCCGGTTGGCGGTCAGCAAAGCGGCTCATCATAATTTCCCCTAAACGGCTCATAATGTGCCAATCGTAAAGGATATCAGACATATAAATAAAGCCACCTGTAATAATGCGGTCGGGCTCCTGCATACGGGCCTGCACATCCCGCAATACCTGATTAGCTTGCGCCCCACGACGGTGAGGTATAAAACGCACACCCCCTGCAGCTCCGGCAACAGTTTCTACCGTTCCCAATTCGAAATGATTCATGGCCCGTTTAAGGCTAGCTATATCTTCACTCAAGGTCGATTTGGCGATACCAAAGTAGTCGCAAAATTCATTGAGAGAAATAAGTTTTTGTGGCGAATCTACCAGCATTTTGGTAAGAGCTGCAATTCGTTCCACGCGGCGTACTTTTTCCATGTCAGCCTCCTTTATAAATCAGTCTATTATAGCATTTTAACCGAACATTAAAAAAGCATCCTTCAAAATTCTTCTGAAAATTCGAATTTTGAAGGATGCGTCTTTATTTAAGAACATATACTTTTACAGTTCGACGACCCCATTGGATTGCCTCATAGTGAGAATCCATAGCTACATCAATCATGTGTCCTTGGATAGCTCCACCCGTATCATCAGCGATAGCAAAGCCATAGCCTTCAATGAAGAGTTCTGTTCCTAAGGGGATGACGCTAGGGTCAACAGATACAAAGCCCCGCCGCAAGGCATTACCACGAGCCGTGTAGCCAGATGAATCAGCCGCAGAATAAGCGGAAGACTCCATGGTCATAACCTTTTTATATTGGCTAGGCGCTCCATTTGCCAAAGCCCGCGTAGCAAAACGTTCATTATTCTTACGAATAAGGCCCATAAGCTTGCTATCCACAATACCTGTTACAGGCATATGACGCTCCGCCTGAAAGACTCGGACCGCATATTCCGTGTTATTACCAAAGACACCGTCCACGTTATCAATTAGATAGCCTTGGGTTACCAACATATCTTGCAATTGTCTCACTTCGTAGCCAGAAGACCCACTTTTTAATGTATTAGCCCCTACTACTGTACCCATAAGGCAGCAGAGAGTAATCGTTAGCATTGTAATGATCGGTTTTTTAATCATAGTCACCTCACTTGTTTAAAATTTTATCCTATTCTACTCCATTCGTCAAAAAAGAGGCTTTCTCTTACGTGAAAGCCTCTTTTTTTTCTATCTTATTTCTTTTGTAATAAAGACTGAGTCAACATGGAATCACCTTTGGTCACCTTGGTAAAGCATAGGATAAAATACCCTATCACAGCAGCTACCATAGACCCCAAGAAGACACCAGCCTTAGCTCGATTGATACTATCTACCTGACTGGAATCAAAGGCCAAGAGAGTCACAAACAAGGACATAGTAAAACCAATGCCACAGACAACGGATACACCATAAACATGGATCCACCGAGTCTGAGCCGGCATAGGTACGATTTTTGTCTTCACCAAGAGCCACACAGTACCAAAGATACCAATTTGCTTACCCAAAACCAGAGCCAAAGCCACACCCAAAACGACAGGATGAGTCAAATCAGAAACCTGGAACCCCATTAAGGATACGCCCGTATTGGCAAAAGCAAATACGGGAACAATTAAGAGGCTGACCCAGTTGGACAAGGCATGCTCCCAATCTTCCATAGGGGAAACCTCCTCTTTTCCTATGAATGCAGTCCCGGGTATGCACATAGCAAGGATAACCCCTGCCATGGTGGCATGAAGGCCAGATTGGAATACGCAGAACCAGAGGGCTATCCCCAAGGGAATATAGGACATGGGACGAGCATAGTTCTTCTTATTTATGTAAACCAAGATTCCTATGATAACCAATGCGCCCACTAAGTAGGTCCAGTGAATAGAGGCCGTATAGAATATGGCAATAATCAAAATAGCAATCAAATCGTCAATTACAGCGAGAGCTGTTAAAAAGACTTTCATTGCCATTGGTACCCGAGAGCCCAAGGCCGTTACAATCCCTAAGGCAAAGGCTATATCAGTAGCCGTTGGAATGGCCCATCCATGGCTATAGTTAGGATTAGCGCCTGCAATGAGGTAGTAGATCAAAGCAGGAAAGACGACCCCCATAGCCGCAGCAACACCAGGTAAGATACGTTTGCTATTCGTATTGAGTTCTCCGAAGAGAATTTCTCGTTTTACCTCCAGCCCTACCAAGAGGAAGAATATGGCCATAAGCACATCATTAATCCATTCTTCAATCGTGAAGAAGCCTATGTGTTCTTCCAAGAGGTGGTGGTATTGGTCAGCGAGGGGAGAATTTGCTAAGGCTAAGCCTAATACAGTAGCCCCTAATAAAAGTATCGTTGAAGTAGAAGGTGATTCAATAAATGTAGATAAGTGTTTGCGAATTTTTTTTCGCATCGCGCCTCCTTAATCGCCATCTACTGGTTGAAATTTCTCCCTCGTATTTAAAATACGAAGTAAAGAATAACCAGCGAGGCCAGAAATAATAGAACCAATAAAGATCCCAACTTTAGCATGTTCTTGAGCTACACCAGGCTCAAAGGCCAAAAGGGAAACGAAGAGAGACATGGTAAAACCAACGCCACATACAAGGGATACCCCGTAAACTTGAGCCCAAGAAGCATGCTTAGGCATCGGTACAAGGCCGGTCTTAACCATGACGAATACACTGGAGAATACACCGATTTGTTTGCCTAGGAACAAGGCCAAGGCAACACCGATAACAACAGGGTGTTCAAAATCTTTAAGGCCAAAGTCGCCGAAGGAAACGCCCGAATTTACAAAGCCGAAAAGTGGCAAGATAAGGAAGGTTACCCATTTAGAAAGGGCTCCTTCCCAAGCATCCAAAGGTGCTTCTTTGCCTTCCACAGAAGAGGTGGAAGGAATAGTCATAGCGGTGATAACACCTGCCATGGTAGAGTGGAGTCCAGATTCATGAATACAGAGCCAGAGACAGATACCCGGAATTAAATAGAAGAGAGGGTTAGTACGGTTAGTCTTATTAAAGGCCACCATAATAGCAACAATGACAGCTGCAATAGCTAAATAACCTAAATGAAGTTCTGCCGTGTAGAAAACAGCAATGACCAATACAGCAATCAAGTCATCAATAACGGCTAAGGCCGTTAAAAATACAGTTAAGCCCACTGGTACACGATTACCCAAAAGGGAAATAACGCCAATCGCAAAGGCGATATCTGTAGCTGTAGGTATAGCCCAGCCCCTTGGTTCCACAGAACCAGCAATCAAGTAATAGATAATAGCTGGCCCCATAACACCACAGCAAGCACCGATAGTAGGCATAAGTCGCTTAGCATTAGTATTCAGTTCCCCTACGAGCATTTCTCGTTTGATTTCAAGACCGACCAAGAGGAAGAATACAGCCATGAGAACATCATTAACCCATTCATCTACATGAAGAGGGCCCAAAGGGAATTGTAGAAAAGCAAAATAATCCCCCGCTAAGCCTGTATTGGCGATGATAACCCCGATTATAGCAGCCAAGAAAAGACAAGTCCCTCCAGCCATGGCAGAGGAGAAAAATAAACGAATATTTTGAATTAACATATACATTAGATAAACCTCTATTCTATTGTTTTAATTCTATAGACAGTGTTCATTTGTATTTTACCATAAATCAGAGATTCCCTCGATATCTTATAAAAAATTATGTATAATCTAAGTATTAGTTTCAATCCCTTATTAAAGGAGCACCTATGAAAAGCAACTTAAAAACGATGACTCTAGCTGCCGTATTTATGGCGCTTGTCATCATTTTATCTACTGTATCAATTCCCGTCCCAGGTGGCCATCTCTATTTCAATGATACAGTTATCGTCCTAGCGGCCCTCCTCTTCAAGCCTCGTGAGGCCTTCATTATCGGCGGTCTAGGCGCCTTCCTAGGTGATTACTTTTTCTATCCTGCCCCTATGTTTGTCTCCTTGGTAACCCATGGCCTGCAAGCCTTTGTTATCGCTAGCCTTAGCTCAGTCGGCCATAGCCGACAATCCAAATGGAAAGTCCTCCTATGTATCCTAATAGGTGCCGTTATTATGACTACTGGCTACACCCTAGGAAGAGCTTTTGTCTATGCCTCTCCAGCAGTAGCTATAACCAAACTTCCATTTGAGATCTTACAAGCTATGATTGGTCTTGTCTTAGGCTACCTTA
>URSE01000036.1 GCA_900550455.1 uncultured Veillonella sp.
GTATCCTTAGTATAAACTACTAGCAACGTTAACGTAAATAGCAATAGATATACAAGACTTATTTCTTAGCCTTAGAACAACGATCTAATAGGAATGCAACGCCAACGAATGGGATGCCACCGCTTTCACCAAGACCGATTTCACAAGTGGAGGAAGAGGATACGCCGAGGGTAGCGCCGTATTCTTCTACTTCTAGACGAAGGTCTTTAGTTGCACACTTATTAAGTTCAGGTGTGAAGAAGCCCTTTTGACCAGCAAAGCCGTCACAAGCGAAGGACTTGATATTGAATACATCATCAGCACAGAGACGAGCTAATTTTTCGATGTATTGAGATTTGCCTGCTGACTTAATCTTACATTGTTTATGTACAAGAACACGTTCATTGCACTTAGTGATGTTAAGTTCAGGTACTACATACTCGTAAAGGAATTCAGAAATATCCTTAATGTCGATGCCATCAATATGCTTGAAAGCATGACTGAAGCATGCAGAGTGGTCGATAACAACAGGAATTTGACCATTGTTAGACGCCTTATGGAGGGCATCAGACAAGTCTTTTACAGCCCGTTCGTGTACATCATCATAGTTTTCAAAGGACATGCCGCAGCAGAGATTTTCAATGTGTTCAGGATAGATGATATCGATACCTGCCTTAGCACAGAGGCTTTCAAATACTTGTTGCAAGCTCCGCTTGTCATCGTACCCTTGGTTAGGACGGAAGGCCCGGTTAGCACAAGTGGAGAAGTATACGACCTTCTTGGTATTACCAGGAGCTGTCTTATTGGTCAACTTGTAGTGATTAGCCTTAGGTGTAGTCGTTGGGAGGTATGGTGTCTTGCCGGTCAAGTTATGCGCTTCCCCAGCAATCTTAGCAAGAGCCTTCCGCGTAACGATAGCACCGGCTACACCGCCCAAGGTAACGCCCAAACGCGCACCAGCCAAGGTCTTATCAAAGTTGTCATAAAGGGCTTTTGCCAAACCTGGTGCAGGTGGATCGATACGGCGCATGGACAAGGCGATTTGTGCAGTATCAATTGACAACGGGCAGAGACCCTTACACATAGAACAAGCTGCGCAGGTGTCCACGCCAAAGTATTGGTAACCTTGACGGAGTTCTTCTGCCAATTCGTGATTGCCTTCTTCTTCAAGCCGTTTGGTTTCACGGAGGACTGCAATCCGTTGACGAGGGGTTAAGGTGAGGTTACGAGATGGACAAGCCTTTTCACAGAAACCACATTCCATACAGATTGTGAGTTTTTCATCGATTGGGGATTGAGCCTTAAGATTCTTACGGTAAATGTCAGGATCATCGGTAATCATAACATCTGGATTCAAGAAGCCTTGAGGGTCAAAGAGAACCTTAATGCGACGGTTGATAGCATAAGCTTTTTTACCCCATTCTACTTCGATAAATGGTGCTACCATGCGGCCTGTACCATGTTCTGCCTTACAGGATCCACCATAACCAGAAACGCGTTCAGACATTTCTTTTACAAGGTCACCAAAGTTTTTGGAATCCTTAGGGTCAGAGAAGTCTGGTGTAATGTTGAAGTGAACATTACCAGAAAGGGCATGACCAAAGATGATACCGCCATCCACGAAGTCATACTTATGGAAGAGTTCGGTAATCATAGCGATACCCTTAGTGAAATCTTCGATTGGGAAGCATACGTCTTCGGTGATAACGGTCGTACCCAAGCGGCGTTGACCCGCAGCGATTGGGAGGAGACCCTTACGGATAGCCCACCAAGAGTTATATTCATCTGGATCTTGGGAGTACAAGGTTGGGCGAGTTGTACTAATGCCATCTAGGTGAGCCTTAATTTCTTCCAAGTTTTTATCCACTTGGTCCTTGGAATAGGATTCAGTTTGGAAGAGGATAGCAGAAGTCCCTTCTGGAATATCTCGGACAAAGTCAGGAACCGCTTCCAATTGTTGTACGGATTTAAGGGATTGGTAGTCCATCATTTCCGCAGCGATAACCTTTTCACGACCCATGCCTGCGAGAGCAACAACCGCTTCGGAAGCATCATTCAAGGTTGGGAAGAAGGCCAAGCCACAACCCTTGTTAGGTACATCTTCTACGGTGTTGTAAACGATGGAGGATACGAAACCGATGGTCCCTTCAGAACCGATGAAGATGTGATTCAAGATATCCACAATTTCATCGAAGTCAACTAAGGAGTTGAGGCCATAACCAGTGGTATTTTTGATTTTGTATTTCCGTTTAATCATGTCAACCAATTCTTGGTCTTCCATGATATCTGCACGGATTTTATTAAGTCCTTCTACGATATCAGGGCGGGCTTGTAAGAAAGCTTCCACAGACTTACGGTTACCTGTGTCGAGGACGGTGCCATCCACCAAGATAACCCGCAAGGATTGAATCGTTTGGTAGGAGTTTTGGGCAATACCACAGCACATACCGGAGGAGTTGTTGTTGAGGATACCACCAACGAGAGCTGTTGTAATGGTAGCAGGATCTGGACCCAATTTACGATTAAATGGTTTCAAAGCATCATTAGCATCAGACCCGATAACGCCACAATCTACGCGAACGGCTTCGCCATTGCCAAGAACTTCAATGCGTTTAAAACCATCATTAGCAACAATCAGCACATCCTTACAAGAGGATTGACCGGACAAGGAGGAACCAGCAGCCCGGAAGCTAACAGGTGTGCCACATTCATTCGCCAGGCGAATCAGCTTAATCACTTCTTCTTCACTATTAGCCTTAACGACTACTTCTGGCACATAGTGGTAGCAGGATGCATCAACACCGTAGGCATAACGGCGCAAATAGTCCGTATAGACGCGGTCTTTAACAATATGCTTAGCTTCCTGAGCAAAACGTTGGTAATCTTTTTGTAGTTCAGTACTCACTTGAGAACCTCCTAATTAAAATAATAGCTCAATTATATTTAGTATACCCCTATTCTCTTAGGAAATAAAATAAACCACCTTGATAAATTTTCATACCAAGGCGGTTTATTATTCCTATGTGTTTTTTTGATCCCTTTTCCTCTGAAAGCAAGATTTAAATCTGTTGCACTACTTATTTCATATCGAAGAGAACAGAATTTTCTAAGAAGATGTGTTCATGGAGACCTTCTTCCAAGGCCTTCATAGTCTTGAATACATACTGGTAGGTAGCGCAACCATCAGCTGGTGCTGTGTAGTGGTTAGTTAAGGCCTCTAAGTCTTCCAAAATTTTCCCTGCCCCTTCGTGTTCCCGGCGGAGCTCGTCGAAATCTACAGGCTTACCAGCAATAAAGTCAGGGAAATCCATGTGTTCTTCGTGGCGGAAGTGAGGAACTAGAGCTGATTTCAATTGTAAGAAGGTTTGATAAATTTTAGTTAACTCTTCCCCATGATGGGCATAGTGAACATTGAGGAGCTTTTCCAAACCTTGGTCGATATCATCAATCATAACCAATTGTTCCCGATGGTAGTTATGAACGATATAGTCAATCAATTGATCCTTAGAATAATTAAGAACCTCAGCGCGGGTGGATTTTTGGGCCACTTTAACCTGATTGAGCATATCTATGTATTGATCTACATCCTTGCCCTTTTCTGCAATGGCTTCAGCTAAGGAATGGCTACCACCACAGCAAAAATCAATGCCGTCCTTGGCAAGAACGTCCATTACTTCTGGATTTACCTTAACCGCATCAGCGACGGTCATAGATTTATTAATAACTTGTGCACTCATAAGGCACCTCCTCCTGCTAGCCTAAGCTAGCCAATCTATACCTAATTCTAAGGCCATGAAGTTATTCCTAAGTCCTCCCTAAGGAACCTTCCTTATGGCCTATCTTTTTTCTTTATAGGTATACTATAGCGCTTATGAAAGACCTTGTCTGTTGCTCTAGCTACACTTATCTACCTATCACTAGCACCTACGATAAGCAAAAAGGAAAAGAGCTAAGACCTAAGCCTCAGCTCTTTTTCTCAACTAGCCTATCACCCTTTACTAACAAACCAGGATTCTAGCTAACTACGTTAACTGGTTTGCCCGCAAAGAAGCCCTTTACATCATCGGCGATAATAGACACCAAACGTTGGCGAGTTTCTAAACCCTTCCAACCCATATGTGGAGTTAGGATAACATTAGGCATATCATAAAGAGGGTTATCTTGTGCAGGTGGTTCAGATTCTTGTACATCTAAGCCAGCCCCTGCAATAGTCCCCTCTTGAAGAGCCTTGATGAGAGCCTTTTCATCAATTAGGCCACCCCGCCCTGTATTCACGATGAAAGCAGACTTCTTCATAAGCCCCAAGCTATCTTGGTTAATCATGTGCTTAGTACTGCCATTAAGAGGGCAGTTTAGGGATACAAAGTCGGATTCTTTCAAAAGGGTGTCTAAATCCACAAAGTGAACGCCCCCTTGATCAGGCCGAGCCGTATGAGTATGGCAAATCACCTTCATCCCCAATGCTTGGCCTACCTTGATGATCTCTTTACCAGTATGGCCGTAACCAATTACCCCCAAAGTTTTGCCGTTTACTTCCAAATGAGGCACAGCTAGGTAATCTGTAAAGTTAGACCGGTCACCCTTAGCTAGACTACGGATTTGCGCTCCCATGGAAGAAGCCAAGTTGAGGATGAACATAATGGCTGTATGGGCTACCCGCTCTGTGGAGTAAGCAGGGATGTTGCAAACGGTAATCCCCTTAGCCCGAGCTGCATCAAGATCGATGTTGTTATAGCCTGTGCCCGCTTCTACAATGAGTTTTACAGAAGCTGGAAATTGGTCCATTAGGGCCTTTGGCACAGGATATTCCTTGGTAACAACCGCATCAGCCCCTTGGATACGGCTGATGAATTCTTCTGGCGTGGAATCATCATAAACCTCCACAGAACCACCTAAGCTAGTGAAATCCAATTGGTGATCATAATTCATTTTAAATGCATTTACAACGACAACCTTATAAGACATACTCTTACCTCCTATATAATCTTCTTCGTATATAGTTATGGCGTACTCCCTAAAGAAGTATCCATTTCCTACTTATCTTGGTTCCTAGCCGTCATCCAACCAGCGGCTTGATGGTTAGCCATGATAGTCATATCGGATACCTGCATCCGTAATGGTGTATTGGCCGCAAAGACCAAGGCCGAAGCAATATCTTCAGCTAATAGGGCATCAATTCCTTGATAAACAGCTTTAGCCTTAGTCTTATCACCGTGGAAACGCACTTCAGAGAAGGGGGTCTCTACCAAACCCGGTTGGATATTAGTTACCTTAATATCCGTAGCCATAGTATCCATACGAATCCCATCAGACAAAGCTTTCACAGCCGCTTTAGTGGAACAATAAACGGCCCCCTTTGGATAGGCATAAATACCAGCTGTAGACCCAATATTAAAGATATGACCTGCATTTTGCTTGATAAGGAAAGGCAAGGTTACTCGGCTCACGTAAATGAGACCCTTTACGTTGGTATCTACCATGGTAGCTGCATCATCTAAGGAAGATTCTTGGAAGGGATCCAAACCTTGGGCTAAGCCCGCATTATTGACCAAAATATCAATGCCCCCAAAGCTTTCTATAGCCTTAGGCACCTCCTCTTCAACAGCCACTCGATCGCAGACATCTAATGGGAAGGTAGAAACCTTAACGGAATATTGTCTCTCTATATCATCTTTAATAGCAGCTAGCTTATCTGTCCGCCGGGCACAAAGAAGGAGGTCATCCCCTTCTTTTGCAAAGGCATAGGCGATGGCTTTACCAATACCAGAACTAGCACCAGTAATAAAAACCTTACGTTTCATATCCAAAACTCCTTATTGGACTATACATTGGCTGTAACATGTATCATATATTATAATTGTAACACTCAACTAGCAGTTTGGTAAGCCAAACCAAGAGTTATCACAAAAGCCTATGAATAATATAAATAAGGCTTTCCTAATAACTTTCTCTATCGTATAATGAATAAAACATTATTTTATTCTTTATATTTATGTAAAGGAATGGTTTTATTATGTTAGGATTTTTGAAACCTGGCGCTCCTAAACCAATGGTCCCTAAGGAGCAAATCATGTCCGTTTACCATAGTAAACGGTTCTGGGCCCTAGCTGGTGTCTTCCTAGGCTACGCAGCCTTCTATATCGTGCGTAACAACTTCGCCTTGTCCACACCATATTTACAAAGTGTTTTGGAACTGTCCAAGACCCAAATCGGCTTCTTAACGAGCTCCATGCTCATCGCCTATGGTATCTCAAAAGGGGTTATGTCCTCTATTTCAGATAAATGTAGTCCTAAGAAGTTTATGGTCTTCGGCCTTATCATGTGTGCCCTTATGAACTTACTCATGGGCTTCGCTGATAGCTTGACTATGTTCCTCATCCTCATCGTCTTGAATGGTTTCTTCCAAGGCTTTGGGGTTGGTCCTTCCTTTATTACCATCGCTAAGTGGTATCCTAAATCCGCCCGTGGTACTATCGGTGCTATCTGGAATATCTCCCATAACATCGGTGGTGGTATTATCGCTCCTATCGTGGCAGCCGCCTTCTTCTTCTTATCCCAAGACCATTGGCGTTTGGCCTCCTATGCGGTACCTGCCGTTATCGCCATCGTCATTGCTTTAATCATCTACCAAATGATTAAGGAAAGTCCAGAGCTCGAAGGGCTTCCTGCAACCAGTGAAATCACAGGTGAACAAAACGATAAAAACGATACCACCGAACAAGCGAAAGCAGCCGCTAACCTATCAGCTGGTCAAATCTTCTATCGCTACGTATTCAAAAACAAAAATGCTTGGTTCGTATCCCTCGTAGATACCTTCGTATACCTCATTCGTTTCGGTATCCTCACATGGATTCCTATCTACCTCTTACAAGTGAAAGGTTTCTCTAAGGCTGAAATGGCCATTGCCTTCCTCTTCTTTGAATGGGCAGCCATTCCTTCTACCCTCTTCGCTGGTTATATCTCCGATAAACTCTTCAAGGGTTACCGGATGCCACCAGCTATCATTTCCTTGATTATCATCATCTTCTGTATCTTTGGTTACTGGCAATCCACGACATTGACCTCCGTAACCATCTTCGCAGCCATCATCGGTTGCTTGATTTACATCCCTCAATTCTTGGCTTCCGTACAAACCATGGAAATCGTACCTCCATTCGCTGTAGGTTCTGCTGTTGGCCTTCGTGGCTTCATGTCCTACATCGTAGGTGCATCCGGTGGTACTAGCCTCTACGGTATCATCGTAGATAAAGTTGGCTGGGATGGTGGCTTCTACCTCCTCTTCGCTGGTGCTGTCCTCTGTATCATCTTCGCCTTGCTCGCTCACCGCGGTGCTAAGCAATTAAAAGCTGAAATGGAAGCAGTTAAACAAGCTAACTAAGAGATAGTAAACTTGCCTATAAAGACTAAGAAAAGGCCTCACCACATAGTGGTGAGGCCTTTTTTATTTCATTCTTAATCGTTATCTCGTTGTGCTTCATACTCTCTAAAGAGTTTAGACAGGAGTACAGGCGCAAGCCGTAAGACATCTGGATTTTCACAGAAGGATAAACGCAATTGAGTCTTGCCAGGGTTGTCCTCAGGAGAAGCGCCTGAATAAAAGCCCTTCATAGGTGCGATCAAGAGTGTGTACTCCTGACCATCAATCATAACATGCCCTTTTTCAGCGCAATAGATAGCAAAGTCATCGCAATCAAAGCCAGGCTTAGCCACCTTCCTCACGTCGATAACAAAGTAAATGGAGGCCTGCGGGTTGGAGACAATAAAATCTGGTTCTACGGCCTGTAGCTCTTCATGGAGTTTGTAAATCATTTCCCGGTAATAGGTACGTTGCTTATTATACCAAGCCCGGAGATCTTCAAAGCTCTCATGGGCCAAAGCCCCAAAGATATATTGGCCAAGAGTATTGGCAGACAAATTCGAGGTATATTCAGCGACGAACTTACTATAGGCCTCATCATTATCTGTAATGATAGCACCGATGCGAAGACCACAAGCATTCCACACCTTAGAAGCAGTTTCTAGAGAGATCCGACGGCCCGTAATACCCGGTACATCTTCCTCGGTTAGCCCCCAAATAGAAGTGGATAAAACCCCCTTCTCATAGGCTAATTCTCGGTAGGCTTCATCGGAGATAATCCACATATTGTACTTAACACAGAGGGCCGCATATTCCTTAAGGGTTTCATAAGTAAAAAGCTGACCCGTAGGATTATCGTAAGGAATGACCAAGAGAGCTCCTGGTTTTTCCTCTTGAATCTTCTTCTCCAACTCTTCCGTAGCAGGTAATTCAAAGCGCCCATCCTCATTAAGGCTCCGGCCAATAGAAACAGTCTTACGGCCAATACGTCGGCCTACAGCAGCATAGTTAGTATAGGTAGGATCCAGCATGAGAAGAGGTCGTTCATCCTTACCGGCGCCACCGCAAACGCCCAACATGGAAATCTCCATAGCCATGGAGGCCCCATCAGTTACCAAAACATTGAGCTCTTCCGAATCAAACCCTTGAGATTTCAAAATAACCCGAAAGGCTTCTTGTGCTTCTGGTGTACCCGCAGTCGCCATATAAGGGACTATGCCTGTACGGAAGGGACTATTAGGATCTCCTAGGTTAAAGAGCCGGTCCTGCATGGCAGGATACATAGGCATCATAACGTTACCAATAGCCCCATTAACAAGGTTAGGCCGCTCTTCCCGAGCGAGAAATTTAATTTGTCCTAGACGAATCCCCGATGGGTTGCGCTTACTCATATAAGGGGATAACATTGGTTCTTGTCTGTCCATAAGGACCTCCTAAAGTGGATCCGGATTCTAAAAGCTTATAAATCTATTAAATTATACTACACCAGACCAAGAAAACCTATGGATATACAAGTACAAAAAGAGGGCTTCCTTTTCAGAAACCCTCTTTGTTTAAATCATAGTATAAAACACTTCTATTAAACCTTAAGTTTAACAGGACGGCTCACATCGTTATTAGTATGGCTTGTGCTCGCCTTCTTAGTTTGTGCTTTAGAGGCAGACTTCCTGGCGTTTGTATTGGCATTAGTTTTAGATACCCCTTTGCCATTTTTAGCCTCTGGAGCTGGTTTAGCAAAGGCCGTATTCAAGTTATTAGCCACCATGCTAGCAACATCAGCCCCTGGTGTAGTAATAACAGATGTACCTGCTACAATGACACTAGGCCCGCTATAAGAAGCTGCTCCAGTATAAATTTGTCCTTTGTGATACATCTTAGCCAACTTACCCGCCATGAAATAAGCTCGTTCCTCACCTGTGTATTGGCCAGAAGCAGCAGGTGTATAAATATTGACCCCATTTACATAGACCGTTTCACCAGAAACGGATACGTGGTTACCAGAGTATTCATACATATATTGATTATTCGTAGTAACACGACCAGATGTCTTAGGATGGTTATTAGGATTGATAACAGAAGCCAAGCCTTCTCGGTAGTGATCACCATAGGCATTGCGAAGAACCACCATAGCAGCTGGCGCACCACCAATGTTATAATCCGTATCTGCCAAGATTTGGAAGCCCAACTTATCAGCATTCTTTTCTTGGCTCATAGTGAATACCTGGTTATTAATATAGTTACCTGCAATGTTAGCTAAAAGGTTATTGCCACCATCCACAGCGGATACAGCTGTAGCCAAACCGACTTGCTTTTTAAGGCCATTTACGATGTCCTTATGCTCTCCATGGGATAATTCATGAGCCATAACATAAGCTAACTCACTGTCATCCAACTTATCCAAAGCACCCTTGTTAACAGACATAACACGACCAATAGTCATGAAGGCGTTAAAATCATTTTCCGGATTTACATAGACTGTATAGCCCTTACGTTTCACCAAAGGAGATTTTTCCAAGTTAGCTAAGATTCCTTTTACACGAGCTTGGGCTGCCGGGTTATCATAGTAACCAGTTTGCTTTTTAGCGTTCTCCAAAGATTCTTGTTGCCCTTGATCTGTATTATCCATCTTGTTAATAGCAGAGGATACATAAACCATAGCCAAGCCACCAGAAAGAAGAGATTCAGCCGCTCCTGCTGCCTGTACAGGAGGAGTCACAGTAGTAGCAGAAAAACCAGTCAACATGGTACAAGTTGATGCCATAAGAAGGCACTTTTTAAGTGTTTTATTCATAGCGTAAAGCCCTCATGTAGAATTAATAATTTACTAAGAGTACTATAGCACAGTTTCCTAACAAATGTATAAATTAAAGACCAACATCATATTTTAGTTAATAGACCTCTTGATGACATAAGGTCTCCTGTAATGTAATATAAATATAAAAAAAACAATGCATAGATTGGAAGTGAATAGTATGCGTATAGTCATTAATCGAGATTCTGTTTGTGCCGCTGACGATATGAGTCATCATATAGAAGAGTTTATCATACCAGATGATATCACGATTGCTGGTTTATTTGAATTTCTTGATTTTAAATATATCCCTTTCATCACTGGCGACAACGTAGTCTGGGCACTCCACAACCACGAAGGTGAGCAAGGAGCCTATTTTACTAAGGAACATAAATTTATACATGGAGATATTTTATTATCAACGATTATCAGTGATTCAGAAATAAACAATGAATTATATCTACGATATTATAGCGATCCTTCTAGATACCAAAAATAAACCATTAATTTTATAATAAAAGAGACACACCGTTTGGTGTGTCTCTTTTAGTTTAATCAGCGACTTCCTATCCTCCCAGGCCGTCACCAGCCAAGTACTTTCGGCGT
>URSE01000037.1 GCA_900550455.1 uncultured Veillonella sp.
ACAAGAGAGTTTGTAATTCTTTCTACCCATCATGATTTATATTATTCGAACATATGTTTGAATTAATTGGGAGCTTTTGTTATACTGAACGTAGATATAAGGAGGTGATAGGGTGGCTTTTGGGAATAGGAAGCGCATGTACATGTGTATTGATTTAAAATCCTTTTATGCATCTGTTGAATGTGCTGATTTAGGTGTAGATCCCTTTAGTACGCCCTTGGTGGTAGCAGACCGGTCACGGGGCAAGGGGGCTATTACATTAGCTATATCGCCGGCCCTTAAAAAGATGGGGGTAAAGAATCGGGTTCGGCTCTTTCAGATTCCTTCTCATATTGAGTACATTACGGTCAAGCCTCATATGAAGCGTTATATGGAAGCCTCTGCTCAAATTTATGGAATCTTACTCGATTATATTTCTCCTGATGATATCCACGTCTATTCCATTGATGAATACTTTATCGACATCACCCCCTATCAGGGGCTCTATAAAAAGAGTCCTCGCCGTTTAGCCCAGCTTCTCTTAGATGCTATCTTACAAACCACTCATATTTATGCCACCGTTGGGATAGGGACTAACCTTTTCTTGGCTAAAATTGCCCTGGATGTATTAGCCAAACAGGCTCCCGATTTTATTGGTTATTTAGATGAAGGCTTATTTAGAGAGCAGATTTGGCACCATAGGCCTCTTACGGATATATGGCAGATTGGCCCTGGTATTGCTAATCGCTTGCGTAAATATGAGGTTCATGATCTCTATGGGATTACTCAGTTGCCAGAGGCCAAGCTATATAAGGAGTTTGGCGTTGATGCGGAACTCTTGATTGATCATGCCTGGGGGCGAGAATCCTGTACGATAGCGGATATTCATGCTTATCGTCCAGCTAAGCACTCCCTGTCGCAAAGTCAGATACTCTTGCGGGATTATAGGCCAGACCAGGCTCGTTTACCCCTACGTGAAATGGTAGAGGCTTTGACCTTAGAGCTATTACAAATTAAGGCTGTCACCAAGTGTGTCCAGGTTCGGATTGGCTATGCCTCGGATGAGTTACGATCTACGGGGGGGGCACGAACCCTAGGGACTTATACGGATTCCTTCCAAACCTTACTGTCCATTATCATGGCCCTCTTCGATAAACACCTCAGGCCTAATGAGGATATACGTCGCCTAGGGGTTACTTTCGAAGATTTAGTTAATAAGGAGGCCGTACCTAGGCAGGGAGACCTCTTTGTCCCTAATAAAGACCAGGAGGAACAGAAGGAGGAGGATATTCAAAAGACCCTATTATCGATTAAGGGCCGCTTTGGAAAGAATGCCATCCTTCGGGCTTCTAGTTTAGAGGAAGATGGAACTATTCGCTATCGGAATACCTTGGTAGGGGGCCATAACGGGGAATAAAGAGGCTTTCGGTTAGGGATTGGATGGTTTTTGCTTAGGACTAGGAGGCATAATGAAGGGAAAAATGTCACGCTTACAAAGGGCTAAACAGTTCATACCCTTTGCCGCCCTTAAAGGCTTTGACTCTTTATTAGCGGTGGTAGCTCGTCATAAAGAAGAACCACTTGAACTGTCAGAGGATCAAGTAGAGGCCTTAGATCGATCATTGCGATCCTTGACCTGTGGCGATTGGGTCCGGGTGACCTTCTATGATCGGGGTACCTATAGAAGTGAAGAAGGTCCTCTTACCATGGTGAGTAAGAGCCTACAGCTCCTTTCTGTTTCTGATAGGGTCATTCCTTTTAGAGACTTAAAGGATATAGGATGGTTGCCAATAAAAAAGTCGAGGCCCTAGGGTCTCGACTTTTTTATTGGATTTATTGGAAAGATTTCTTTCAAGGAATTCTTTTATTATTTACTAGCATTAGCCATAGCTGCTGCATAGGTAGCAGAATTCATAGGCTTGTTATTGGCGTTTTTAGGATCTTGAATGATGGCTTTAAGGTCCGTATCGTAGTTAGGGTTTACAGAGATAGCTGTTGCCCTTTGTGCGCTAGGCGCCGCTTGGTTAGCAGGAGTAGATTGTGGTATAGCCACGCGTGATGCTGTAGGAAGGGCTGCTTCTTCAGCACTAGCATAACGAGCCGGACTAGTAGATTGGTTATCTCCTTCTAGGACAATTACATTGCCTTGTACAGAGAGAACTTTACGACCTTGGTAGTAGCCAGTTTTAGCTGCTTCTTGTGCTTCTGGGGAGATAGCACCTTTCTTGCCTGTCTGCATAGGTTGTTGGCCCATGATAATAGAAGCACTAGTTGCTGTTTTATAATCCGTAGTGGTTACTAATCCAGGGGCTGGGGTGCCATTTTGGATATAGTCAGGGCCAGGTACGGAAGCGCCTGCCTCGAGGGCTTTAGCAGAGGCTGCATAGCGGTCGTGGTTGGCTTGGATTTCTTCTTGTAAGGCAATCAAGCTAGCAGGTTTATTGACAGTTTTCTTGGCGCCTACGAATGGGGCGGAAATAGCTAAGCTTGTAATGGTTGCAGCAGCAAGGACTGTTAAGATTTTTTTATTCATAATAACCTCCGTCATTAATCTATCATGTTCTGCCTCAAGTATATCATACTTAAGGTGTTAACTAGGCCCTTTAGGGGTATAATAGGGAGTAAGTTTATATAAATTTTAGCTTTAACTAGGAAAGGGATGGACCTATGAGTCAGGTTGAGGATAGAGTCATAGAAGCATATATAGGCCCTGCAGGGACTGGCAAGACCCAGGCTGCCTATGAGTGGATTAAGAAAACCTTGGAGGCTCATCCAGGGGAGACTCTTATCCTCTTGGTACCTGATGCAGCTACCTATAAGGCAGAACGGGATTTAGCAACCTATATGGGGGGCGGCTTCTCTTCCGTACGGGTTGTGGGATTTAGTCGCTTGGCTTATCAGATCTATCAATCCCTAGGGGCTCGTGCGGTCAGAGAGGAAGGCCTGTCTAAGGTGGGCCGCAACCTTCTTCTTCGCCTAGCTATGAAACGCAGCCAGCAGGAGGCACATCTCTTGAATCAAGCCTTAAAGCAGGCTCAGTTTTCCGATGTGTTGGGGTCCTTTGTGACCGAATGTAAGTCCTTTAAGGTGGATCCAGCAGATCTGCGGGCTAGTGCTGATAAGGTTCAAGATCCTAATTTAGGAGACAAGCTAAAAGAATTAGCTAGCCTAATGGAGGCTTATGATGGTCTAGTTAAGGAGGCAAATTTAGATGATCGGGAGGGTCTTGAAGTCCTCATAGAGGTCCTTAAGGATTCTCCCCTCTTGACCAAGACTCACGTGGTCATCGATGGCTTCCATTGGTTTACCCCCCTTCAGTATGAACTAATTTATAACCTAGTAAAGCAGGCTCAGCGGACCTTAATCACCATAACCCTTCCTAGTGATGCTAAGGAAATTGCTTATCAATCTACGCCAGGAGCCCTTTTTAGCCGCCCGTATGAGGTTTATACGACTCTTAAAGGAACGTATGGGCAGGCCCTTAAGGTTACCTTTTTCAAGAATTTCCATCGCTATAGTGGTGATCATTCTACCAAGAGGGATACATTAGGACCTATATCGCCTTTGGAAGATTTGATGGCAGGCTTCTTTGGTCGCCCTCAAGTAGTCAGCGCATGGGGTGCTGATGATAAGAAGGACAAAAGTCCTAGAAATCTAGAAAAAGAAAGGGGTCGTATCCCCATCATAGCAGCCTATAACAGGGAACGTGAAGCGGATGAGGTAGTTCGTCGTATCCTGGCCTTAGTAGAGGAAAAGGGGGCTCGTTATCGCGATTGCATGATTGTACTCAGGGATTCTGAGACCTATGGAGACATCCTGGAAAAAGCCTTCCAAACCTATGACGTGCCCTATTTTATAGACCAACAAAAACCTATGCGGACGCATCCCTTGGCGGATATGATGACAGCTCTTTTGGAGGTAGTCCGCTATAATTATAATAATGATGCTATTTTCCGCTTACTCAAGACCGACCTAGTGCCTGTAGGTTCTGATTTGGACCTAGAGGAAGCTCGCTTCCGGGTGGATCAGTTAGAAAATTATTGCCTGGAATTTGGTGTCCATCACTACAAGTGGGATATGCCTAGTTGGCCATGGATGGTTAAGGGCCCTGATGGAAAGGCCTATAGTGACCTAGAAGAGGATCGCCATAAACAAGTGAATGAAACCCATAGGGCCATTATGGACTGGTTGGAGGATTGGTTCGACTTTGCATCTAAGGTGGGTGGTCATACCGGCCGTGAATGGGCTCAAGAAATCTATGGAGTGTTAGACCGCCTTGGGGTAGCTGAGACTCTCTACAGGTGGGCTCAGGAGGCCGATGAGGCTGGACAGCTTGTAGAAAAGGCTAGCCATGAACAGATGTATAGCCAGGTCATGAACTTCCTCGATCAATTGGCTAGGGTAGGTGGCGACCAGTTCTTATCTCTGGATGAGTTGGCTCTTCTCTTGGAGGAAGGCTTGGAGGATATGAACTACTCCATGGTGCCACCTAGTCTAGACCATGTCTTGGTGACGACCGTAGAACGGGGCTATACGCAAGAGCGTAAGCACGTTTTTGTTATGGGCCTCAATGATGGCCTCTTTCCCCGTAAGATGGGGGATGAAGGCCTTATCAAGGATCGGGAACGAGCGGCTTTAACAGAAGTGGGCCTTAACCTCGCTGGTGGCGCCTTGGCCCAGGCCTTTAATGAAAATTTCCTCTTTTACCTAGCCTGCTCTCGGGCCCAAGAGTCCTTGACCTTGTCCTATGCTAACCTATCCGGTGAAGGAGAGGCGGCTGAACCGGCCTTGGTTATTAAACGACTTATAGACTTAGGTTATGCAGCGGATCCTTATGTTGTGGGCTTAACCTTGCCGATGAGTCAGGATGGAGAAGGGGACTCCTATGAGGGACGGCCAGAATTTTCCTATATGTGGAATCCGCGTCAGGCCCTTAGTCTCCTATCAAGTCGCTGGGGAGAATTGGTGGATGGACAGACTCTATCTAGCCCTTGGTGGGCCCTTTTTGACTGGGCTATGGGAAATCCTACTTATCGATTGCGCTTGATAGAAATTAGCCGAGGTCTATTTGATACTAAGGATGTGGTAGAGGGTCTCTTCCTATTCAATAATTACATGACCGGATCGGTGACCCGTCTCGAAAAGTACCAGGCCTGTCCTTTTAAATTCTATGCTGAATACGGCCTTAAATTAAAAGCCCGTAAGGTGGCTAGTTATGGGGCTCCTGAAATTGGGACCCTCCTTCATGACCACCTAAAAACCTTAGGTGACCAGCTCCTCAAAGAGGGGAAAGATTGGCGTGATCTTAGCCCAGAGGAGCTTCACAAGCGCTGCCAAGCAGTAGCTAAAGAGGGCATGGACCAGTCCCTCTTGGGCTATTCTGACCTAGGCGAAGACGACCGCCTAGATGGCCAAGAGGGGGCCCTTGAAAGCCCTCATGACGCCTCTGATGCGGCCTATAATAAGGCTCGGTATGATCGCTTAGTCAAAACCTTAGAAGCTACTGTAAGACGTCTGGTCGATTGGTCTTCTAAGAGTGAATTCTCTATGGATGCCCTGGAAAAATCCTTTGGCATGGCGGGAGGCTGGCCGTCTGTAGATATAGATTTAGGCCTTGGTAAGAAGGGGGCTAAAATCAAACTCCAAGGGCAAATTGACCGCATCGATACATGGAAAAATGGCGATGCTACATACGGACTCATCGTGGACTATAAGACCGGTAAGGCTACGATTTCCGGAGGCGAGCTCTATTATGGCCTCAAGCTTCAATTGTTGACTTACTGGATGGCCTATACCCGTGTTAAGGGAAATGAGGGGATTATTCCGGCGGGCACCATTTATACGCCTGTGAAGAATGCTAAACTATCGGTTAGTCGCCCTCTTTCAAAGGTCCAAGCCATTAAGGAATTTGAATCGGCCGATGTGTATAGGAATTTCGGTTATTTTAGTAATTCCCCCGATGTTCTCATAAATATGGATGACCTCGAGATTAATAATAAGGCGGGCCACTATGTGCCAGTGCGCCTTACTAAAAATGGAATCAATGGGCAAGACCGATGGAAGACTAAGAGCCTAGGCGACTATCAAGTCATGACCTCCTACGTAGCCCACAAGATGGGGGAAATTGGTCAAGGTATTGGCCGTGGGGATTTTGCTATTCGCCCTTATATGTATAAGAAAGCCAATGCTTGTTCCTATTGTGATTACAAGACGGTATGCCGCTTTGAATCCAGCCGCAACCGCTATAACTATTTGGATTCTCTTACAGAAGATCAGGCTCTGGGTAAGATGAGGGCCGACTTAGGTATAGAAGGAGTAGAAGGAGGTGAAGGAGGTGAAGATAATGGCAACTAAGTGGACAGAGGATCAGGCCGCAGCCATTGATTCTCGTAATCAATCTCTTTTGGTAGCCGCTGCAGCGGGTTCCGGTAAAACAGCAGTTCTCACAGAACGCATCATTCAGCGCCTTAAAGATAAGGACCATCCCTTACAGGTACAGGAGTTGCTGGTAACGACCTTTACGAAGGCTTCCGCAGGGGAGATGAAGACTCGGATTGGGAGTGCCTTGGCCAGCGAACTAAAAAAAGAGGACTTGGACCAAGAGACTCGTAAGCATTTGGAAAATCAACTCAAGCTCTTACCATCGGCTCAAATTTCTACCCTTCACGCCTTCTGCCAATGGGTCATTCAGTCTTACTTCTACGCTGCTGACATCAACCCTCGGGCCCGTATTGGCAATGATGGGGAGATGGCTCTCATGCGGTCTGAGATCCTCCACGACCTGATTGTAGGGGCTTATGATCGCTTGGCCAAGGACCCTAATGATGATCCTTACCATATCTATGCTTTGGCGGATATGTTCAGTGATGATAAGTCCGATGCTAACTTAGAGGAGTTAGTTTTGGCTATTTATTCCTTTGCTATGGCCATGGCAAATCCTAAGAAGTGGCTTTTGGAGGCCCTGGGTGACTACCGACAAATTTTGGAGAAACCCTTCCTAGAAACTACTTGGGGGGAATACTTCTGGCAGGACATGAAGGAATCCATGGAAGGCGCCCTCAAGCATTTATCGGTTTTGTGTGAAATGGTGCAAGGTCCTATGGGAATGTCCTTTTACCAGGACCACTATGATGTTCTTAAGGCTAAGTTTGCCCCCTTTGAAGCCGCTATGGAAGCGGGCTCTTGGGATGCCTTCCACAGGGCTCTTGTAACCTATGATGGGACTGGCTATAAGCAGTTTCGGGAGAATAAGCAAACCAAGGCCTGTACGGATGAGGGGCTTAAGGCCCAAGCTAAGGTTCATCATAATGAGGTTAAGAAGTATCTGACGAGTTTAAAGGAATCTGTCTTTGCTGTATCAGAAACTGCTTGGCGTGAGCAGGTTAAAGAGCAAATCCCTATTTTAGAAGGCTTGATTAATCTAACCTTAGACTTTAAGAAGGTCTATGATAAGGCTAAGCACGATGGTGGACTCATGGACTTTAATGACCTAGAACACCTCTGTCTCAAGATTCTTGTTGAGCCTGGCACAGAAAATCAAGACCAACCTCAGCCATCTCAAGTAGCTAAAGAGTTACAGGGTCGTTTTCAAGAAATCATGGTGGATGAATACCAAGATACATCTGGTGTACAGGAAGCCATTATTAACTTAGTCTCCCGAGAGCGTAACCGCTTCTATGTAGGGGATGTTAAGCAGTCTATCTACTCCTTCCGCATGGCCGACTCGGACTTGTTTATGGGCAAGTATTTGTCCTTCAAAACCGACCAAGATGAGAATGATTTGGGCCAAGTGCCGGAACGGCGGATTGATTTGGCTAAGAATTTCCGGTCGGATACAAATATCTTGGCCGTGACTAACTTTATTTTCTATCAAATCATGTCAGCCCCTGCAGCTGAGTTGGACTATGGCCTTAAGGAGGCTTTAGTACCAGGAAGAGTAGTCAAGAATCCTCCCGATGGGTCTGGTGATCTAGGACAGTGGATTGGTGGTTCTGTAGACCTTCTTTTGGCTGATGTGGCTCCAGCTAAGGATCGAAGTCAGGTGTCAGAAGAAACGGATGAGGATGACCCCGATGAAACTCCTGAGGCGCAGGATATAGAAATGGCCCTTATCGTTGATGGAATCAAGAAATATACAGCCAAAGACGAAAGCGGTAGAGCCCTTTACACCGTACAGGATAAAGATGGGTCCTTCCGCCCGGTAGAGTACAGGGATATAGCTATTCTCCGTCGGTCCTTGACTGGCTATGGCAACCGCTTGGTGGAGGCCCTTCGCAATGCGGGCATTCCTGCCTATGTGGAAGAAAATACAGGTTACTTTGAATCCATGGAGATTCAGTTAATCTTAGCACTCTTACAAATTATTGATAATCCGGAGCAAGATCTCCCTATGGCTGCTGTTTTACGGTCCCCTATGGTAGGGCTCACAGCTAATCAAATTGGCCAAATTCGTCTTCTCGGCAAGACCTCTCTCTGGTCCCTCCTGCCAGATTACCTAACAACCTATGCTGGACAAGACCCTGATGCTGTTGAACTTGTGCGTCTCTTTATTGAGCGCATAAAGGCTTGGCGGACCATGGCCCGTAGACAAGGCACAGCAGACCTTTTATGGAACATTTACCAAGAACTGGACTATGTAAACTATGTCTCAGCCTTACCTAAGGGCTTAGTCCGCAGGGCTAATGTTTTGGCTCTTTTAGGCCGGGCCCAAGATTTTGAGTCATCTGGCTTTAAGGGGTTGTTCCGGTTCCTTCGTTTCGTGGAAAATTTGCGGGATTCCTCCCAAGACTTGGCCGTAGCTAAGGTGCTTTCAGAGGCAGATAACGTAGTCCGTATTATGACCATCCACAAGTCCAAGGGCTTGGAATTTCCACTGGTTTTCCTATCTGGAGTGCAAAAGAAATTTAATATGCAAGACCTGAATAGGTCCCTCCTACTTCATAAGAAGGGGGGGATAGGTCTCAAGGGTTATTACCAGGACTACCGAATTATGTATCCGTCCTTGGCCTCCCTCTATAATGCCCAGCTCAAGAAGAATGCCCTCAAGGCAGAAGAGGAACGAATTCTCTATGTAGCTTTGACACGAGCTCGGGATAAATTAATCCTGACGGGGACCATTGAGAATAAGGACAATATAGGTAAACCTAATGGGGCTCAGGAGCCTGTAGATGAAGTTGATGATACTAAGACCTCTCTATCCGAATCAGCTGAGAACAAGAACGATACTCCTACATCTAGCCAGGTCCTAACCCTTTCTCAAGCTACAGCAGACCGACTGATTAGACCAGCCTTAGCTGAAAGTGGGCGTCAACTGCCAAAGGACCTGATTCTATCTGCTAACTCGTACTTAGATTGGATTCTTATGGCCTTTGCTCGTCATGGCATAGACGGAAATCTATTGCGTATGTCCATGGGTGAGAATAAAGTTGAGAGAGAGAATAAGGATATCCTTAATGAGATGATTCCAGATCGGGAAAATTCTAAGATTCATGTAGAAATCTTGGATGGCAGTGCCTACCAATTGGCTGATAGAGCCAAGGGGGCGATTGATTCAGACTTGGCCTATATTAAGAAGGCTACGAGTCCAGATGGGCAAGGAGCTAAGGCTGAAGAAGAGCTACCAGGCACTCGCGACCATAAGGAAGGCCTTCCTAAAGATGTTCTAGACCGCTTTAATTTCTCCTATGGTTTTTCCGAGGCTACCCGGACGGCGGCTAAGATTTCTGTGTCGGAAATTAAGCGTCGTTTTCAAGAGGCTGAGGAAGAGGCTAGAGCCCTCAATGAGGCTCATGGCCATGATGGGGACTATGTTTTTGCCGCAATCGACCAGGCGAAGGCTGGAGTGCATGAAGGATTAGTAGGTCAAGAGGTCTTAGATTTACTAGGTCAATCCAAGGCCCTAGACCAAGCCATTGCTAATTCTCCTTTTGGCCGCAAACCGGCCTTTTTAGAAGACCCTAAAGAAGACCTTATGGCAGGGGCTCATTGGGGTACTCTCATGCATGAAGCTATGCAGTACCTACCCTTGGCAGACTACGACCAAGCTTCCTTGCAGAATGCGCTAGATTCTTTGGTAGATAGGGGATTCTTGCGTTTAGACGAAGTTACTCACTTGGATCAAAGAGCCTTATTAGCCTTCTTCCAGTCTCATCTAGCTGACCGGATGCGCCAATCAGATCGAGTGGAACGAGAATTACCTTTCTCTATGCTATATCCAGGCCAATCCGTATATCCTAATCTAGAAGAGGGAGAAGACCTTTTCCTCCAAGGGATTATCGATAGTTGCTTCTTGGAAGAGGGGACTTGGATTTTGGTAGATTACAAGACAGATCGCCTCGATAAGGAAAAAGACTTTGTAGATCGCTATCATGTGCAATTGGAACTCTATTGTCAAGCGCTAGCTAAGGTGACGGGAATTCCAGTTAAAGAAGCGTACATTTATAGCTTCCGGTTGGGAAAGGCTATTCCTGTAGAGATATAACCATTGAGTATAATTACAAAAGAGACGACCTTTAAAGGTCGCCTCTTTTGTTTGATTGGGTACAGAAAAAAGCCCCCGCATATGCGGAGGCCTTTTTCTTTGAGAGTGTGTATTTGTGTGTTTAAAAGGGATG
>URSE01000038.1 GCA_900550455.1 uncultured Veillonella sp.
TCTGAGCTTGGTGACGTAACTGCTTTTCCTTGGAGCCGTCATGATATAACCATTAATGGTGAGTTTTGGTTCGATGGTCTCAACTTCGTTACGGAAGGTAAGATTCGGTCTGAAGGCGATTATGAATGTGCCCGCTGCTTGGTGCCCGTTCATCACGTGCGAACAGACTCCTACCATGAAGTCTATAGTGTCCCTCAAAAGGGTGACAATGTAGAGGACTTGGAGTTTCTTCCTTTTGATGGGGAGACGATTGACTTACGAGATCTCATTCGTGAAACTTTAATCATCAATGAGCCAGCTCAAGTGTTATGTCAGGAAGATTGCAAAGGATTATGCGTTCATTGCGGAGCTAACTTGAATACTTCGCCTTGTTCTTGTGATTCCTTTGTTGTGGATCCTCGATTTGCAGCGCTGAGAGCGTTACTCGATGAATCTGATGATTAAGAATGATTGTATTAAGGAGGTGCAACTCACATGGCAGTACCTAAACGTAGATTGTCTAAATGCCGTCGCGACCGTCGTCGTGCTAACTGGAAATTGGAAGCTCCTGGCTTCGTAGCATGCCCAACATGCCACGAACCAATGATGCCACATCGCGTTTGCCCTACATGCGGTTCCTACAAAGGTTCCCAAGTAGTTGCAAAGGCGTAATCACAACCTCATTGATCGTGATCGAGAGCGTACACCCTATGGTGTGCGCTCTTTTGCTATATAAGGGGGGATAATTGGGCGGAGGACATGTCTTTGTCTTGTGAGGTGGTCATAAGTTAAGTGCCTGAAGGAGGGAAAATTATGACTAGGTGGTCATAATTTTACAATTGGGTTTAGAGATTTTCAAGAGGTTTCTTTTCTTTGCTTTAGTCTATAGAATTACAAGGTGTGGTAGCTGGCTTTCTTATGGGTGACTATATATAGTAAAATGCCTTGCATTGACTGGCTGTCTTATGTATAATTGAAATGAAGTATTAGTACTTGGTCATAAAAGGTGGTTTCAATGGGTCGGTTAAAAAAACAAGAGCGACAAAAGCAGTTAGCTGAAAAACTGAATATTACGCCCTTTGTTACAGACGAAGAGCTGGCACAGCATTTTTCTGTGTCCGTACCAACCATTCGTTTGGATCGGCTAGAACTGGGAATCCCTGAACTCCGAGAACGGATCAAGGCCATGGCTACAGAACACTCCAATGAATTTGTAGCTATTCCTCACCAGGATTTAGTGGGGGATTTGATTGACCTTACAGAGGGGCAACAAGCCTTGTCCATGCTTCAGACTACATCGGATATGGTGGATGGATCTGGTTATGTTGATCCACAATACCTGTATGCGCAGGCCAATTCTCTGGCAAAAGCCGTAATTGGCGTTCCTGTGGCAACCGCTGGTGTAGGGAATATAAAACACAAAAAACCCGTAACGGCTGGGGTTAATCTAGTAGCTAAGGCTGAGGTTATCCGCCGGACCGCTGGTAAGTACTATATATGGGTTTTCATTAAAGATAAAGTGAAAGAAGTTTTCCGGGCTAAATTTATTATGGAGCCCATCGAGAATAGGGTGTAGAGCATGAGAATTGCAATTGATGCAATGGGTGGCGATTTCGCACCACTCGAAACAGTCCTTGGTGCTATTGAGGCAGTGAAAGAGAACTCTCAAATTGAAGTTGTCCTCGTCGGTGATGAAGTTCAAATCAAGGACATCTTAAAGGATAGTGGGGAACTTAATAATCCTCGTATTTCCGTTCATCATGCTAGTCAAGTGATTGGCATGGATGAACATCCGGGACAAGCCCTTCGCAAGAAAAAGGATGCCTCTATAGTGGTGGCAACCCGCCTTGTACACGACAAGGAATGCGATGTTGTAGTAGCACCAGGATCTACTGGAGCGGCTGTGGCAGCGGCTCTCTTTGGTTTAGGGCGGATTAAGGGAATCGATCGTCCTGTTATCGCTACACCGATGCCTACCGTTAAGGGCATTACGGTTATGCTAGACTCTGGAGCCAATGCTAATTCCAAGCCGAAACACTTGGTACAAGGCGCTATTATGGGCGTTGAATACGCAAAACTTCTGCTGAATAAGGAAAACCCTACAGTGGGCCTCCTCAATATTGGAGAAGAAGCCACTAAGGGAAATGAAGTAGTGTTAGCAGCCCATCCTGTTTTAAGGGGGCTCAAGTCCATTAACTTCTTCGGTAACGTAGAAGGTCGTGATATTCCAAAGGGTACAGTTGATGTAGTGGTTTGCGATGGCTTTGTAGGCAATGTTATCCTCAAATTTGCAGAAGGTTTAGTTGTAGGCTTGTCAGCTATGATTAAAGAAGCCATTATGAATGGAGGCTTCCTGGCTAAGTTAGGTGCTCTGCTTGTGAAACCAGCCCTTAAGACTATCGCAAAGAAGGTGGATCATACAGAAAATGGTGGTGCCCCTCTCCTGGGCGTTAATGGTGTCTTTATGATTGCACATGGTTCTTCTAAATCCAAGGAAATCAAAACGGCTATTACTATCGGTAATGATTTAGCAGAACGGAAAATTATCCAACACATTACTGACGTAATTGAGGAAGAAGGAGCTCAAAAATATGAGTATGATGAATAAATCGGTGGGCATTCTTGGAACCGGTTCCTATGCTCCTGATCATGTGGTGACCAATTTTGACTTGGAAAAAATTGTGGACACTTCTGATCAATGGATTCGTGAGCGTACTGGTATCGAGGAACGGCGGATTGCGCCAGACCACATGACCACGTCCTTTATGGCGGCGGAAGCAGCTAAACGGGCTCTGGATATGGCTGGTTTGACAGCTGAAGACATTGATCTCATCATTTTAGCTACCTTTACAGGTGATATGGCTATTCCATCCACCGCCTGCCGCGTACAAGAAGCATTAGGGGCTACCAATGCTGCAGCCTATGATTTAGGGGCTGCTTGCTCTGGCTTTGTCTATGGTATTAATAATGCCGCAGCCCTCATCAATGCGGGTATGGCTGAGAAAGTCTTGGTCATTGGGGCGGAAAAATTATCTCCTATCCTTAACTGGAAAGATCGGTCTACTTGCGTTCTTTTCGGTGATGGTGCCGGGGCTGCCGTCCTTGGACAAGTGGATGAAGGCTATGGTCTTAAAGGCTTTGATATGGGCGCTGATGGGCGTGGCGGTTCATCCTTGTTAATTCCTGCTGGTGGGACTGCTCACTTGCGGACGGATGCCAGTGTCGCTGATGGATCCGCCTTTCTTCAAATGGATGGTCCAGAGGTTTACAAGTTTGCTGTGAAGGTGATGGGCCGTACGGCCCTTAATGCCCTTGAGGATGCGGGCATGGACCTAGATCAATTAGACTTTTTTGTGCCACACCAAGCCAATAAGCGAATCATTGATTCTGCAGCTAAACGCTTGCAGCTAGATGGATCTAAGGTCATGGTAAATGTAAATAAATATGGTAATACGTCTGCTGCTTCCGTGGGGATTGCCCTGGATGAAGCGGTGCGCAGTGGCCGCATTAAACGTGGTGATAATGTTGCGATGGCAGGTTTTGGCGCGGGGCTAACCTGGGCTGGCCTCGTCATGAAATGGTTCTAAGGGGGGCTAAAGGAATGATTAAAACTGATATTTGCGATATGTTGCAAATTGAATATCCACTCTTTCAAGGGGGGATGGCCTGGCTTGGCACAGCTGAATTAGCAGCTGCTGTATCTGAAGCCGGCGGTCTGGGCATCATCGGTGCAGGTCATATGCCACCAGATGTATTCCGTAATGAAATTCATAAGTTGAAAGAACGCACTAATAAACCTTTCGGTTGTAATATCATGTTGATGTCTCCTTTTGTAAAAGAAGTAATGGAAGTTGTTGTGGAAGAACGGGTTCCTGTTATCACAACAGGAGCTGGTAACCCAGCCGCTTATATTCCTGCAATGAAGGAAATTGGCACTAAGGTTATTCCTGTGACCGCTTCTGTTATGTTGGCTAAACGCCTCCTTCGCGATGGTATTGATGCTATTATTGCAGAAGGGACAGAGTCCGGTGGCCACGTAGGGGATATTACGACTATGGCCTTGGTTCCACAAATTGTGGATGCCGTGGATGTACCGGTTATCGCAGCTGGCGGTATTGGTGATGGACGCGGTGCGGCGGCTGCCTTTGCCTTAGGCGCACAAGCCGTTCAATTGGGGACACGCTTTGTCTTATCGGAAGAGTGTATCGCCCATGAAAACTACAAGCAAGCTGTCTTAAAGGCCAAAGATCGATCTACTGTTAAGACTGGTTTGACTACGGGCCATCCAGTGCGGATTTTACAAAATGCTCTCTCCAAAAAATATGCTGACTTGGAATTCTCTGGTGCTCCTAAAGAAGAACTTGAAAACTTGGGTGCTGGTACTCTTCGCATGGCAGCTATTGAAGGGGAAGTTAAGAATGGCTCTGTTATGATTGGTCAAATTTCTGGCATGCTCAAGGATATTAAACCGTGTGAACAAATTGTCAAAGACATCATGGCAGAAACCGAAGCAGTTATTGCTAATATGCAAAAACTCGTTAAATAAGGTTACAATATAAGGAGAAGGTCATGAAAACAGCATTTGTATTTCCAGGCCAAGGGTCTCAAAAGGTCGGTATGTTACAAGACCTCTACAATGAGTTCCCAATTGTAAAAGAACGTTTTGATCAAGCTGATCAAGCACTTGGTTATTCCATTTCTAAGCTTTGCTTTGAAGGTCCTGATACAGAACTTCTCAAAACGGCTAATACGCAACCAGCTATTTTGACAGCATCTGTTGCTTGTTATGAGATCCTCAAGGAAAAAGGCTTTACCCCTGATATCGTGGGGGGCCACTCCTTGGGTGAATACTCTGCTATGGTAGCAGCTGGTGTTATCGACTTCAAGTATGCGGTCTACTTGGTTCACAAGCGGGGCGAGTTCATGCAAGATGCCGTGCCATTGGGCCAAGGTGCTATGGCGGCTATTATCAACTTGGACCGCGATAAGGTCGTAGCCATCTGTGATCAAGTAACTGAAGAAGTTGGTTCTGTACAAGCAGTTAACTTTAACTGCCCAGGGCAAATTATTATCTCTGGTCAAACGGAAGCGGTTGAGAAGGCTTGTGAACTTATGAAGGAAGCTGGAGCTAAACGGGCTATCATGTTACCTGTATCTGGTCCTTTCCACTCCCGTTTGATGGAACCTGCTGCTAAACGTCTTAAGGAAGAAATGGATAAGATTCAATTCCACGATGCCCAAATCCCTGTAGTAGCCAATGTAACCGGTAAGATTCTTACCGATGCAAATGCCATTAAGGAATCCCTTTTGGTACAAGTGGCTAGTCCAGTACTCTGGGAAGACTGCGTAGCAGAAATGGTTAACTTTGGAGCTGAGGCCTTCGTAGAATGTGGGCCAGGTAAGGTGTTGACAGGCTTCACTAAAAAGATTAATAAAGAAATGAAATTGGCTAATGTAGAGGACTTGGCGTCCTTGGAGAAATGCCTTGAATTTTTAGAAGGGGTTAGATAAAATGCACTTAGAAGGTAAAGTTGCTCTTGTTACCGGTGCCTCTCGCGGTATTGGTCGTGCTGTGGCTATTCGTTTGGCGCAAGTAGGGGCTGACGTAGTTGTTAACTATGCAGGTAGTGAAGGAGCAGCTCAAGAAACTGTAGATGCCATTGAGGCCTTGGGGCGCAAGGCTATTAAGATCCAAGCGAATGTAGCTGATGCTGAACAAGTAGGAGCCATGGTTCAAGAAGCTCATGATGCTTTTGGCCATATCGATATCCTTGTTAATAATGCAGGGATTACCAAAGATGGACTCTTGATGCGTATGAAGGACGAAGATTGGGATGCTGTTTTGGATATCAATCTCAAAGGCACCTATTTGGTGACTAAGGCAGTTTCTAAAATTATGATGAAACAACGGTCAGGGTCCATTATCAACATGACATCTGTTGTAGGCGTTATGGGTAATGCGGGTCAAACTAACTACGCTGCATCTAAGGCTGGTGTAATTGGTTTTACTAAATCCTGTGCCAAGGAAATGGCATCTCGTGGCATTCGCGTGAATGCCATTGCACCTGGCTTCATACACACCGAAATGACAGACGTTTTGTCTGATAAGGTAAAGGATGCTATGGTGGCACAAATTCCTTTGGGCCGTATGGCTCAACCTGATGAAGTTGCTAATGTAGCGGTCTTCTTGGCAGCACCATTCTCTGCTTATGTAACAGGCCAAGTCATCAATGTTGATGGCGGCATGGTTATGTAAGACTGGATGTTGCCAGAAAAATATACACTGAAAGGAGGTGAACCATAATGACTACATTTGATAAAGTAAAAGAGATCGTTGTGGAACAATTAGGCGTCGACGAAGCTGAAGTATCCATCGATTCTACATTCATCGATGATTTGGGCGCTGACTCCTTGGACATCGTTGAACTTATCATGGCATTCGAAGAGGAATTCAACGTTGAAATCCCTGACGATGTTGCAGAAAAAATTAAAACTGTAAAAGATACAGTAGAATACATTGATTCTGCAAAATAAGCTGAATAGCTTATCATTGCCGCCGGGAGGGGAACCTTGTGTTCCCCAAACGGTATTACTAACTAGGAGGAAGTAACGTGAAGCTCCCAGAACTTCGCATTGGCAATCTCATTGCTAAGGTGCCTATCATTCAAGGAGGCATGGCAATTCGGTTGTCTACAGCTCGTTTGGCAGCAGCCGTTGCAAATGAAGGTGGTATCGGCCTTATTGCAGCATCCGGCATGCCTTTAGACGAATTGCGATACGAAATTAAATTAGCACGAAAATTATCACCTACGGGTATTATTGGTATAAATGCGATGGTGGCGGCGTCTGCATTTGCAGACCTCGTAAAAACAGCCATCGAAGAAGGAATTGACCTCGTCGTAGCCGGCGCTGGTTTCTCTCGCGATATGTTTGCTTTGGGTAAGGAATCTGGTACCCCTATCGTACCAATTGTTTCCTCAGCCAAGTTAGCAAAGATTTCTGAAAAGTTAGGTGCTGCTGCCATCATCGTTGAAGGTTGTGAAGCGGGTGGCCATTTGGGTACAGATCGGTCTTCTCGTGAAATCGTTCCGGAAGTGGTAGCCGCTGTTAAGAATATTCCTGTTATTGGCGCTGGCGCTGTGCTCGAAGGTAAGGACATCGTTGAGATGCTTAAATTGGGCGCTTCTGGCGTACAAATGGGTAGCCGTTTCGCCGCCTCTGAAGAGTGTAACGCCTCCGACGAACTTAAGAAGATGTACGTTCGTGCTGAAAAACCGGAGGATATTGTTTTAATTGATTCTCCAGTAGGGTTACCAGGCCAAGCGATTAAAAATAAATTTGCTGAATCTATTTTGGATGGTACAGTTCCACCACCAACGCGATGCGATCGTTGTTTGAAGCACTGTTCCCGTAAATTCTGCCTCATCCGCGCCCTTCAACGGGCCCAACAGGGGGATGTAGAAACAGGTCTTGTCTTCTCTGGCAACAATATGCGCCGTGTAGATAGCATCTTACCAGTTAAAGATATCTTTGCAAAACTTCAATCCGAAGTGGCTGCAATCGATTAATTAGTAGTGGCTTAGGCCTAGAATGAGGTAAAACTAGTGAAAAAACGTGTTGTAATTACAGGGGTAGGTGCCATTTCTCCAGTAGGCATCGGTAAAGAATTCTACAATGCTTTGCTCAAAGGGGAGTCTGGTATTGGTCCTATTACATTCTTTGATGCTAGCGACTATGCGACACGCATCGCAGGGGAAGTAAAAGACTTCAATGCTACAGACTATGGTATCGATAAAAAAGAAGCCCGCAAAATGGACCGGTGCTGCCAATTCGCAGTAGCTGCTGCTTTGATGGCTAAAGAAGATGCTGGTCTTGATATGGATAAGGAAGATCCTGATCGCATAGGTACTATCGTAGGTACTGGTATTGGTGGCATTAATTCCATCCATGATGTTTATGTTACTTTGTTCGATAAAGGCCCAGGCCGTATTAGCCCATTTGCAGTGCCTTTGATGATCGCTAATATGACATCTGCTCAAGTAGCTATCCAATTAGGTCTTAAGGGGCCTGCTATTACTGATGTTACCGCTTGTGCTGCAGGTACTAATGCCATCGGTGATGCCTTCCGCAAAATCCAATATGGCGATGCAGATATCATGTTTGCTGGCGGTACAGAAACAGCTGTATCCCCTGCAGCAGTGGCTGGTTTCGCATCCATGAAGGCTATGTCCCGTCGCAATGACGAACCAACTAAGGCATCCCGTCCATTCGATCGCGATCGCGATGGCTTTGTAATGGGTGAAGGGTCTGGTATTGTTGTTCTTGAAGAATTGGAACACGCAAAAGCTCGTGGTGCTCATATCTACGCTGAAGTTGTAGGCTATGGCTGTAACGGCGATGCTTACCATATTACCTCTCCAGCTCCTGGTGGGGAACAAGCAAGAAAATGTATGGAATTGGCCGTTAAAGATGCGGGTTGTGCCTTGGAAGATGTCAACTATATCAATGCTCATGGTACATCTACTGGCCTTAACGATAAGAATGAAACCTTGGCTATTAAAGCTTTGTTTGGTGACCACGCTAAGGATATTCTCGTTAACTCCACCAAGTCCATGACTGGTCACTTGTTGGGTGCTGCTGGTGCTATCGAAGCAGTAGTTATGGCTATGGCTATTGAAACGGGCAAAGTTCACCCTACTATCAACTGTGATAATCCGGACGAAGGCCTAGACCTTGATTATGTGCGTGAAGGTGCACGTGATTGCAAGGTTAAGGTTGCCTTGTCTAACTCCTTTGGCTTCGGCGGTCACAATGCTACCTTGGCAGTACGCCGCTACGAAGACTAATGGGGCGCAGTACTCATAAGACGCAATTAACACAAGCTCGTGAAGACTCTCTTCATGAGCTTGTAGCGCGTTTAGACCTACCTCTAGAAGGCGTGGACCTCCTTAATGTAGCCTTTACCCATACGTCTTATGCGAATGAACACAAAAAATTAGGTCTTCATCATAACCAGCGCTTAGAGTTTTTAGGTGATGCCGTCTTGGATCTCATCATAGGGGAGTATCTCTTCCATAATTATCATGATATGGCGGAGGGGGACTTAACTAAGATTAAGGCGGCTACTGTTTGTGAGCCATCCTTAGCCTCTGTAAGTCGGCAGCTAGATCTGGGTAGGTATTTACTTATGGGGCATGGAGAAACCATGTGTGGTGGCCAAAATCGAGAGTCTATCCTAGCCGATACATTTGAGTGTTTGGTAGGAACCCTCTACTTAGCCGCTTCGTATGAAGAAGCCAAGAAGTTTGTTCTTCACTATCTCTTGGACAATCTCAAGCAGGCTCTCCTAGGTAAGCGTGGAAATGACTATAAGACCATGCTTCAGGAGTTTGTGCAAGAGGATGGAGACTGCCATATAGAATATAATCTAGTTTCTGAATCTGGCCCAGATCATGCTAAGACCTTCACCATGGAAGTTGTCATTGAAGGTAAGGTTTATGCTAAGGGCACTGGTAAGTCTAAGAAGATAGCGGAACAAGCAGCAGCTAAGGCTACCTTGGAAATATTGCAAGCTGAAGTTTAAATGTGGGCTTTCTTGCATTAGTTAGGTGAATCTAAAATAGTCTTTGACATAGTAATTATATAGTTA
>URSE01000039.1 GCA_900550455.1 uncultured Veillonella sp.
GGGAACAAGAGAGAGTGGTTCTGAGACGGAATGACTTGGCTTCTGAACTTGATTGTGCACCATCACAAATCTCCTATGTCCTATCCACCCGTTTTTCTCCTGACCGGGGGTTTGAAGTAGAGTCTCGCCGAGGCCTAGGTGGCTATATTCGTATTCAACGGATTCAAGAACCAAGTTTGGAGGCTTTACCTGTAGTAAGCCCTAGACCCATTTATCAATCCACCCATTATAATGATCGACTCATTACTTTAACGGATGTGGATCAGTCCCTCTTGGAACTGTTAGAAGAGGGGCGCCTCACAAAACGAGAGGCCCGTATGATGCACGAATCCTTTAAGGCTATGATGGGTCATTTGCCACAAGAACTCCATAATGATACGGTTAGAAATCTCTTTGCTAATATGATTACGATTATGAAGGAGGAGCGCTAACCCCTACGGATGTGGGGGCTAAAGCATCTGCCACGAAAAGTGCTTAACATGGTATACTAGGGATATGATTAGTAGACCTGTGAGTTTGGTGATAGAAGGTCACGATTCTACGAGAATCGGACCTTCTTTTTTTGAGGAGAATTATGGCTAAGGCTAAGACAGTATTTTTCTGTAATAATTGTGGCGCTGAGTCCTCTAAGTGGATGGGACGCTGCCCTCAGTGCGGAGAATGGAATTCCCTAGTAGAGGAAGTCATTAAAGACACCAAGCAAAGTCGGTCCACCCTGGGGCGGACTGGTGTGGGTAATGGAGCTGCCATCCCTAAACCTCTCTCACTTCCAGATATCGAAGTGGCTCAATTAGCCCGCATTTCCACGACCTTCCCTGAAGTAGATCGGGTCTTGGGAGGGGGTATTGTACCAGGGGCTCTGATTCTTCTAGGTGGTGATCCTGGTATCGGTAAGTCCACCTTGCTCTTACAGGTTTCACAAAGGGTTGCCGACACGGCCGGTCAAGTCCTCTATGCGTCAGGGGAAGAATCCCAACTACAACTCAAGTTGCGGGCAGAACGCCTTCATATTAATTCGTCCAACCTGTCCGTCTTGGCGGATACGGACTTGGATCGAATTATTGACCAGGCTCTGGAGGTTAGACCAGCCCTCTTGGTAATCGATTCCATCCAAACCATGTATACGGCTGATATCGATGCAGCCCCTGGTTCTGTAAGTCAGGTAAGGGAGTGTACCGCTCGTATGCTCCGCTTTGCTAAGGAGCAAAATATTCCCGTCATGATCATCGGTCATGTTACCAAGGAGGGGAATATAGCCGGTCCTCGCATGTTAGAACACATGGTGGACGTAGTCCTTTACTTTGAAGGTGAGCGGTCTTACCAATTCCGTATCCTTAGATCCATCAAAAATCGCTTTGGATCTACATCGGAAACAGGAATCTTTGCCATGGAGGAAGAGGGCTTGGTAGAATTATCCAATCCTTCAGCGGCCCTCCTAGCAGAACGTGCTGATGATGAGTCCGGTTCGGCAGTTATGATTTACCTAGAAGGGGTTAGGCCTATTCTGGTGGAAGTGCAGTCTTTGGTGACAACGACAGCCTTTGGTATGCCTAGACGGACCTCTATTGGCTATGACCTTAACCGCCTGATTCAACTCTTGGCGGTTTTGGAAAAACGTTGCGGCTTTACCTTGGGTAATAAAGATGTGTACGTCAATGTCATTGGGGGGCTCAAGGTTAATGAACCAGCCTGTGACCTATCCATGGCAGTAGCCATTGTATCTAATCTTAAGAACCGAGTGGTTCCGGCGGATATGGTTATCCTAGGGGAAGTGGGTTTGACCGGCAATATTCGATCCATTCCTCGCATGGAACAGCGGATTGCAGAGGCCACTAAATTAGGCTTTACCCGCTTTATCATCCCTGAGGGAAATTATAAACAGATTAAATCCAAGAAAAATGGCATTAAGATAAAAGGAGTGCGCACCATTCAAGAGGCCATGGAGTTGGCTTTTAGCGCAGGCAACTAACATGATTGGTATTGTATTACTCGCAGCTGGCGCTGGGCGCCGTATGGGTCATAAGGATAATAAAATATTCCTCCCCCTAGGGCCCAAGTCAGTCTTTCAGTGGAGCCTGTCCCATATATTGGAAGTAAAGAATCTGACACAGGTGGTTATCGTCCATGCTGAGGGAGAAAAAGAAAGAATTCAAGGGCAGGTTAATGACCTTTTGGAAACCTTACCTCATGCCTTACGTGAGGTGTCCATCAACTATGTCCAAGGAGGGGCAGAACGTCAGGATTCCGTAGCCAATGGGGTAGCCACCTTAGGGCCTGCTGTTGACCTAGTTCTAATTCACGATGGGGCCCGTCCTATGGCCCAGGCAGACTTATTCATGAGAACGGCCCATGCAGCTACCCTTCATGGGGCTGCAGTGGTGGCTGTTAAAACAACAGATACGGTGAAACGTGTGGGTGAAGGAGGCCAGATCTTAGAAACCCTCCAGCGGTCTGAACTTTATAATATGCAAACCCCACAGGGCTTTCAACGGGCCCTCTTTGAAGAGGCCTTGGCCCATGCTAAGGACAAGGGGTTCCAGGGGACTGATGACGTATCTCTCGTTGAATTTTTGGGGAAACCAGTCCATATTGTGGAAGGGGATTATAGGAATTGTAAGATTACTACCCCCAATGATTTAGTGGTAGCTAAATCTTATTTAGGTATAAAGGAGGGTCTCATGCGGGTAGGTATGGGTTATGATGTACACCGGCTCGTGGCAGGGCGACCTTGCATCCTCTGCGGGGTTAGGATTGATTCACCTCTAGGACCAGAAGGGCATTCCGATGCGGATGTACCTGTTCACGCCCTTATGGATGCCCTGTTAGGGGCTGCGGGCCTTAAGGATATAGGCTATTATTTCCCACCAGAGGACCCGGCCTATAAGGGAATTTCTTCCATGCTCCTCTTGGAAAAGGTCAATTCTCTGTTGAAAGATAAGGGCCTAAAAGCCTATAATATAGATATTATGGTAATTTCGGAAACGCCTAAACTCAAGCCTCATATCGATGCTATGAAGGATAATTTAGGCAGGGCCTTGGGCCTTCCGCCTGACCGTATTTCTGTAAAAGCGACTACCAATGAGTCACTGGGGGCCATTGGCCGCCGAGAAGGCATAGCTGCTCAAGCTTGTGTGACTGTGATTGAAGGAGAGGTATAGATATGTCTAAGATGAAAGTTCGTTTCGCACCAAGTCCAACAGGCCCATTCCATATCGGTGGGGCTCGTTCTGCCTTGTTCAACTGGTTGTTGGCCCGTAAAGAGGGGGGCACCTTCATCCTGCGCGTAGAGGATACAGACCGTGTTCGTTCCACCCGCGAATCAGAAGAAAACATCAAAGCAGCCCTTAAATGGTTGGGCATGGATTGGGATGAAGGCATCGATGTGGGGGGTGACAACGGTCCTTACCGCCAAACTGAACGCTTGGACATTTATAAGAAGGTGACCGACCAACTCTTGGCAGAAGGCAAGGCCTATAAGTGTTATTGTACGGCTGATGAATTGGAAGCGGTACGAGAAGACCAATTAGCTAAGGGAGAAACCCCTAAGTACAATGGTCACTGTGCTCATTTGACCGCAGAAGAACAAGCTAAGTATGAAGCAGAAGGCCGTCCTTATACCATTCGTTTGCGCGTTCCTACCAATGAAACCTATGCCTTTGACGATATGGTGCGAGGTCATGTATCCTTTGATTCCGCTGGCGTTGGCGACTATGTTATCGTCAAATCTGACGGGCTTCCTGTCTACAACTATGCCGTAGTTATCGACGACCACACCATGGGCATTACCCACGTTATACGGGCGGAAGAGCACTTGTCTAACACGCCTCGCCAAATTGCCGTTTATCGCGCTTTGGGTTGGGAAGTGCCTCAATTTGGTCACATCTCTTTGATCTTGGGCGCTGACAAGAAGAAGATGTCCAAGCGTCATGGGGCTACTTCTGTTGACCAATACCGTCAACAAGGCTATCTGCCAGAAGCTATCGTTAACTTCTTGGCCCTCTTAGGTTGGGCTCCAGAAGGGGAGCAAGAACTCTTTACCCAAGAGGAATTAATCCAAGCCTTCTCCATGGATCGAGTGGCTAAGAATCCAGCCGTCTTCGATATTGAAAAGTTGAACTGGATTAACTTCAATTACATGAAACAGTTGTCTGATGAAGAACTGCTCAAACTTTGCTTGCCACACCTTCAAAAGGAAGGGTTCGCACCAGATTCTCTCAATGCAGAACAAACAGCGTGGTTCACTATGTTCTGTTCTACCATGCGGGACCACTTGTCCTATGGGGCGCAAATCGTTGATCACATTGGCCTCTTCCTATCTGACACAGTCTTCCTAGAAGAAGGCCATGAAGAAGATCTTAAGGTTGTTCTCAAAGAAGAGTCTGCACCAACTGTATTGGCGGCCTTCCGCGACAAGGTAGCGGCTATGGAAGAGGTTGCTCCTGATACGGTAAAAGCGGCTATCAAAGCAGTTATGAAGGAACATGACCTGAAAGGGAAATTTGTATTCATGCCAATCCGCGTTGCCTTGACTGGCCAAATGCACGGCCCTGACCTTAATAACATCGTGACCCTTATCGGTAAAGATAAGACCTTGCAACGCTTGGATGCTTATCAAAACCTACTCGCCTAATGGTAAGTTAAAGCGCCTATGCCCAGTGCCCTAAATTGACGGTATCTGGGCATTCGTGCTATACTCAAATAGTATATTTATTGAGTTTAATTCCTAAAATTAACAGACTTTAGACCGCATAAATAGACCTAGCAAGACAACTTGTTTAGGTCTTTTGTATTGAATATTGGAGGTTTGGTGTAAGATGAGAGAAATTACTGTATTTAACACCATGACACGTCAAAAAGAAACCTTTAAACCAGTTAAAGAAGGGGAAGCAAAAATTTATGTGTGTGGTGTAACTCCCTATAACCATCCTCATATTGGCAACGCTCGTCCTTTTGTGACTTGGGATGTAATTCGTCGTTACTTAACCCATGTAGGCTATAAGGTAACCTATGTGCAAAACTTTACCGATGTGGACGATAAGATTATCAACACTTCGAATGGTGAAGGGGTGTCGTGGGATACTATTTCCAATCGCTATATCGACTCCTATTTTGAAGTGATGGACGCCTTGGGTGTCAAACATGCAGATGTATACCCACGGGTATCAGAACACATGGATGATATCATTGCCATGATTACCAAGCTCATCGACAATGGGGTCGCTTATGAATTGGATGGAGATGTGTACTACTCCGTAGAAAAATTTGATGGCTATGGTAAATTGTCTGGCCGCACCTTAGATGACATGGAAGCAGGTGCTCGCGTTGAAGTGGATAGCCGCAAACACAATCCTATGGACTTTGCTCTTTGGAAGGCGGCTAAACCAGGAGAACCATCCTGGGATTCCCCTTGGGGTAAGGGTCGTCCCGGTTGGCACATCGAATGTTCTGCCATGTCCAATAAGTACTTAGGCCAAGAATTTGACTTCCATGGTGGCGGATCTGACTTGATCTTCCCTCATCATGAAAATGAAATTGCCCAATCCGAAGGTTGCACCCATCATCATCCTTCCGTTCGCTACTGGTTGCACAATGGTTTCATCACCATCAACCAAGAAAAAATGTCTAAATCCTTGAATAACTTCTTCTTGGTTAAGGATATTTTGGAAGAATACTCCGCTGATGCCCTTCGTTGGTTCCTCTTGTCTACTCACTACAGAAGCCCATTGGACTTCTCCGATGAACGGTTGGAAGAGGCGAATAAGGAATTGGGACGTTTGGCTACAGCCATTGAAAACCTTCTCTACTTGGAAGCACAAGAAGAAGGGTCTTGTAAGGAAGCAGAAGCTCTCCTTGAAAAGGCCAAAGTCTATGCAGACGAGTTTGAAGCGGCTATGTCCGATGACTTCAACACCTCCTTAGCTACAGCCCCTATGTTTGGCTTGGCTAAAGAAATTAATATCTACTACCAATCCGTACAAAGCCGCGATGGCTCTGTATGCCATGAAACCCTCGACCAAGTGAAGGAAATCTTCAAATTTATGACTGACGTTATCGGCGTTTTGGAAGATACTTGGAAAGGGACGACAGGGGCTGATGCTGAAGAGTATAACAAGTTGATGGATCTTCTCTTGGGCCTTCGTCAAACCTGCCGTGAAAAGAAACAATATGAATTGGCCGATGCTATTCGTGACCAATTGGCAGAAATCGGTATAGTGATTGAAGATTCCCCTCAAGGGGCTCGTTGGAGAAAAGCATAAGTGAAATTTAAACAATTTCAGTTTTTGAAAAACCAAGCTCTTCAAAAATTAAGAGAACTCGATGGAACCGATACAGTAGTGTCGGTTCCTCAGTCTATAGAGGAGACCCTCCAGGAGGATGTCTTGACCCTGGCCTATTTAGGCGATGCAGTCTATTCTCTTTACATCCGTAAACGGGTAACGGCTATGGGCATCAACCGAGTCCAGGTTTTACATACCTTGGTGACCGCTTTTATCAATGCTAAGGCGCAAGCCGCGGCCTTACAGGTCATCGAGGATGACCTTACTGAAGAGGAAGCATCCATTATACGGCGAGGGCGTAACGCCAATGTCAATGTGCCTAAGTCTGCATCGGTTCAAGAATACCGGTGGTCTACTGCCTTTGAGTCCCTCTTGGGTTTTCTCCATGTGACAGGTCAGGATCAGCGTTTACAAGACTTGATGAATCGAGCCTATTCCTATACGTTAGAGCATATTAAGGTGTAATATGGAAAATTATATTGTAGGCCGTAATGCCGTGAAGGAAGCCTTACGGGGCGATCGGTCTGTACAAAGACTCTTAGTGGCTGAAGATAAGGCTCAAAATGCCTTGCGAGACATTGTTACTATGGCTAAGAAGCAGGGGATAGAGGTTCGCTTAGTGCCACAAAAACAATTGGCTAAGTACGCGGACCAGGTTCCTCACCAAGGGGTGGTGGCCTTTGTTAATGCTATTTCCTTTAAGGACTTAGGGCAAGTTCTACAAGAATGTCAGAATCCCGCCCCCTTATTAATCCTTACAGATGGGGTGGAGGATCCTCATAACATGGGGGCTATCATCCGAACTGCTGAGTGTATTGGTGCTACAGCCGTCTTAGTTCCTAAACGACACAATGCGCCCATCAATGCTACCGTAGCTAAAACTTCTGCTGGAGCCGTAGAGTTAGTGCCTATCGTTCAAGTGGGCAATGTTAGCCAAACCATTAAGGGCCTACAAAAGCAAGGCTTTTGGGTTATGGGTGCGCACATGGAGGGGGACCGGACCCTCTACGAAGCGGATATGACCTTGCCAACAGTATTGGTTATAGGTAATGAAGGCAAGGGGATTAGCCGATTGGTTAAGGAAGCTTGTGACTTCTTGGTGACCATTCCTATGTATGGCAAGCTTAACTCGCTCAATGCATCTGTAGCAGCTGCTATCCTCATGTATGAGGCTGTCCGTCAACGGCAGGTTAAGTCAAGTTGATAATGTAACATAAATCCACTATAATAATTATTATGTGGGCTTTCTCTTAGTAAGAGGAGAAACCTCTATGGAACACGTTCAATCTTATAAGACGCGATACGATTTTTCTCGCATGACTGATGAAGAGGTCGTACGTATTGCACAAATGGAAAAGCGAGAGGATGCAGTAGATTTCTTGGTTAACAAGTACAAGAACTTCGTCCGTGCAAAAGCGCGCACTTATTTCCTTGTCGGCGGTGACCGTGAGGATATCATACAAGAGGGGATGATTGGCCTTTATAAGGCAACACGGGATTACAAGTCAGGGCGTCTTGCTTCATTTAGGGCTTTTGCAGAGCTCTGTGTGACCCGCCAAATCATCACGGCTATTAAGTCGGCCACTCGCCAAAAACACCAGGCTCTCAATAATTATGTATCCCTTAGCAAACCCGCTTATGATGATGACACTGAGCGGACCCTCTTGGAAACATTAGAGTCTTCAGAGGTTACAGATCCAGAGGAAATGTTCCTAGAAGAGGAAGAACTCCATAATCTGGAAGAGGTCATGGGCCATGTGCTCAGTGATTTAGAATGGGATGTTTTGATAGACTACCTAGATGGTGTATCCTATCAAGAAATAGCCAATCGCACAAATCGCAGTGTTAAATCAATCGATAATGCCCTGCAACGTGTTAAACGTAAATTAGTAACATATTTAGCGTCACGGTCTGGTGCACCGGGGCATCCTAGCACAGAGGAAGGAAGATAATCGTGCAAACAGTATTCATGGTATTAGAAGTAATCGTATCCATCTTGTTGATCATTGTAGTCTTGCTACAAGAAAGCAAAATGCAAGGTATGGGCGGTGCCGTTTCCGGTGCTGCATCGCAAACCTTTGGTGGTAAAGAACGAGGCCTACAAGGTCTTTTGAAAAAATTGACCATCATTTTAGGTATCATCTTTGCTGTTCTTAGCTTGTTCTTGGGAGCAACCATTAACTTATAATCATCAATAAGCCTGCGATTAAGCAGGCTTTTTCTGTCTTATTGTGCATAGATAGGAGGCATAGGAATGAGACAAAAACTAATTCAGTATTTTAAGAGCATGAGTCCCGACTATGCCCATATCGAGGACGCTGCTTATTTTGCTCATATTAAGGGGGCTAAGGCCCTTAATTCCTTTATGCGAGAAGCTCAATACTTGGTAGATGATGGCATCTTGGAATACGGTGGGGATGATACTTACCGTTTTATGCCTAAGGAGTATGTGGAAGGAATTTTTAAGGGCTACCGTAAGTCCTTCGGGTTTCTCATTACGCCGCCAGGGGAAGAGGATATTTATATAGCTGCTGAAAACCAAGGGTCTGCTATGCATAATGATAAGGTAGTGGCTAGGGTTATGCGGACTGATCGGAGAACCGGTAAAAAAGAAGGGGTCATTATCGATATCCTAGAACGGGCTAATGAAACCATAGTCGGTACCTATGATCGCCAACGAGACTTTGGCTTTGTTATACCTGATGATGAACGGATTGGGACTGATGTCTATGTAGACCATGCCAATAACCATGGTGCTCGTTCTGGTGCCAAGGTCTTGGTCAAGTTGACTCGCTGGCCGGAAGGTGATCGCAAGCCTGAAGGAATTATTACAGATATTCTAGGCTATAAGGGGGATGCGGGCCTTGATATTTCCTGTATCATGGCGGATCACAAGATTCCTTTCCATTTCCCTCAAGAGGTTTTGGATGCAGCCGATACCATAGATACCCATATTCACGATGATAAAGATCGCTTAGACTTGCGTAAGGACCAACTCATCACCATCGATGGAGAAGATGCTAAGGACTTGGACGATGCCGTATCCCTAACAATGTTAGAGTCAGGCCTCTACCGGTTGGGTGTTCACATTGCAGATGTATCCAACTATGTTGTGTCTAATAGTCCTATCGACCGAGAAGCCTATAA
>URSE01000040.1 GCA_900550455.1 uncultured Veillonella sp.
TACGCATAGGGGATTCCTCACACAGTCAAATGTTCAGAACATTTGACTGTGTGAGGAATCCCCTATGCGTATTGATTTTGTTTCTCTCTTTCCGGAGTTCTTTGATGCTTTTTTTGATCATTCTATCATCAAACGGGCTATTGAAAGCGATAAACTTCACATGGGGGTAACTAATCCTAGGGATTTTTCCCATAACAAGCACAAGCAGGTGGATGATACCCCATATGGGGGTGGGGGCGGTATGCTTATGATGGCACCACCTATTTTTGAAGCGGTGGAATCCATCACCCAAGAGTCTGGTATCAAGCGTCGGATTATCTTTATGGGCCCTGCGGGCCAACCTTTTACCCAAGAAAAGGCTCGAGAACTGGCTAACTACGACCAAGTGGTTTTGGTTTGTGGCCACTATGAGGGGGTAGATTATCGGGTGGAAGAACATTTGGTGGATGAAACCATCTCCATTGGTGACTATGTCCTTACAGGGGGCGAACTGCCTGCCATGGTCGTAGCTGATGCGGTAGCCCGTATGATTCCTGGCGTTCTAGGGGCGGCGAATGGGGCTCAGGAGGATTCGTTTTATCAACCACTTCTAGAGTGCCCTCAGTATACTAAACCTCGTGATTATAGGGGGTGGGCAGTGCCAGATATGCTTTTGTCAGGACACCATGCCAATATTAATGCTTGGCGCTTAGAAGAGTCCCTCAAGCGGACTTTGCTTAGCCGGCCAGACCTCTTGCATAGGGATTTGACTCAAGAAGAGGTTAAGGCTTTGAAAAAACTGGAGAATAGGCGGGAATGATAAGGCCTGTTCGCTCTTGTTAGATATGAGGTAGGAGATCGATTTATGAAAGCCTTAGTGATTGGTGCAAGTGGCGCTGTTGGTGCTCATATTGTGAAGGAATTATTGGATCATCCAAGCTATGATGAGGTCCACATTTTTGTTCGTAAGTCTACAGGTATAGTAGCGCCTAAATTAACTGAGCATATAGTTGATTTTGATGTCATGTATGATTGGGCTAAGGAGCTGACAGGGGATGTGCTCTTCTCTTCCATGGGAACCTCCAAAAGGGCGGCGGGCTCTAAGGATGCTCAATGGCGGGTTGACTATGATTACCAATATAATGTGGCTCGTATGGCAGCGCATCAGGGTGTGAGCACCTATGCCTTGGTATCCTCTGCTGGGGCGAACGCTGATTCTTCCTTCTTCTATCTGTCTATGAAGGGGTTTCTAGAAGAAGCGGTAGAAAAGATGGAATTTAAGCATATCGTCATCGCTCGGCCTGCTAGTCTCATTCGACCTAAACCTAAATTGGCTGAAGTCATCAGCTGTCGTGCTTTTGGTCTTATTAATCGAGTGGGCCTTGCTAAGGATTGGGAACCAATTGATGCTGCTGTCGTGGCCCATGCTTTAGTAGAAGAGGCGACGGGTCGAGCTCTAAAGGGTCAGCAAGAAGGCCTTAGCCGGACTTGTATCTTATCTAATCGCCATATGCTTGACCGGTATAAAGGTTAGGTCGCATTATATACCTAGTTGTAAAAAGATTTTACTGGGAACGCTTCTTGCTAGTTTTGAGTTATTTTACATTATTTAAGAGGGGAGGGTATGTTTGTGGAATTTAAGTGCTATGAGGTCATAGAAATCCAAGGTAAGCGGTATGTCATTATAGAAAAAATCGCCTATAAGAAGAATCTTATGGCTGGCAAGCCCTTGAAGGATAAATTATCCACTCTGGTAGATGGCTCGATTTTGCGGGCTGATTCTTGGTGTGAATACGGTCTTAAGTCCGCTGATAATGGATTTAAACGGTGGTTGACCATTGAGAATGACCAGAGCCAACAGGCAACCCTTTCCGATCCTGTCTTGCGGTCTAATCCACCAGAATTCTTTAAGCTAGTGGACCAGGGAGTTCAACAGGTTAATCGAGTAGTAGGCGATAGCTTGGCTTCTTTTGGGGATATAGCAGACTATTGGGAGTATGAGCATAAGGTTGATGGAAAGACCTATACATACTTTAAGGAGTCCTGGCATGAGGGGAAATCTGATTATGCTTTGGGCGAGAAAATCCCCCTTTCGTCCATTCGGGTCTGCGCGGATCAGGCTGCCAATGCGTTGAGTAAGAAGGCCCGTAAACAGAGCTCTGGCGCCCTTCAACTTAAGGTCTATGGTTGGACCTTTCTGGCGATTGCCTTTATTGTAGCTGTCTCCATTCTATCGGATATGTCTTGGCATTCCTTTAGATCTGGTATAGGATTCCCTTACACCATGGAGGAATACATGGAGGACCACGATGTGGCTTATGTGTTGCAGCGGTCGGAAACGCAAGGACCTCACCATATCTATCATTCTAATTTAGATCCAACGATGACAGCGATTCAATTGTTAGAGGCAATCGATGGTAATGTCTATTGGGTTGACTTGCTAGCTGATAAGAATCAACCAGAAATCTTTATCTCTACGGAGAATGAAATGTGTATGATCTATGCCAAAAATGGTCTCACCTATGTGGATATTGGTAAGAGAAAAGAGGTTCAAGCTGATATAGAGGATGAACTTTCAAAGAATCGAGGCTATTCCCATATCCTCCAGGCTTATGCCAAGCTCTTGCGAGGAGATGAGGGCGGAGGTTGGGAGGCCTTACGCCAAGATAGTAGTTTGAACAGTATAGATTATGAACGATTTAACGAACGGGACCACTAGTTGTGTTGATAGAGCTATAGGAGATAAGTAGTATGCTCGATATGATTTACATACCAGATATTTTACTCACTATTTTTTATGCCTGCTTTGGCATTCTTTTGATGTTGACGGCCAATACAGTTATTGACTTCTTTGTGCCGGGCAAGTTTAGCAAGGCTATTAAGAACGGTAACTGTGCCGTTGCTTGGTTGTCAGCAGGGTCCTTTATCGGAATTGGACAAATCTTGCGGGCCGTGATTATGTCCCCTGCTGTAGGTCCTGTGGATACATCTCTCCTACATGGGGTCGTGGCTAGCCTTGTGTATGCTATCTTGGGTATTGTACTCTTTGTCATAGGCTACCTCTTTATTAATCTTTGGCACAAGCAGTATAATCTGACCGAGGAAATTATGAATGGCAATACGGCCGCTGGCATTTTGGTCTTCGGTATTTTCGTAGGATTGGCCCTCGTTGTCAGTGGAGCCGTCCACTAGGAGTTCTTTATGTATCAACCAAGTAAGAAGACTTTACTCCTGACCCTGGCCTTTGTTTCCGCTGCCGGAGCCGCTGGTTTAACCTATGCATACTGGGAGGATATATCCTTTGTGGTTTGCCAATATATCTATCCTGAAGCCAATGAGGGAGAGGCTCGCCTAGAGGATAGTGAGGGCACCCGCTATACTCTCCTTAACCATGGTGATGGCAAGGAGACGGCCCTGTATGACGATAATAAGTCCCTTACCTTCCACCGTGACAAGGCTGGTAATTTGTTGTGGGACGCAGGGCTAGCAGGCCTCTTCCCTAGAATGGCAGCTTCCTACTATGCCTTTCACGGGTTTAATGCGCCACCAGCTCGAATGGACGGCCCTACTATGACCTATCGGGCTCTGGCACCTTTGGAGGCCTACCAAGAACCGGATAAGTACATAGCTAAGGGGACTGGTGCACACGGATATGGTGGTAGGGGTTATTGGGGATCTCGATCTGCTAAAGAATACGAAGAAAAGCCTAGTAAACGATCTAGCTTTGTAGGTCGTAAGGTGGGTTTTGGGTCCGCAGGTGCTCGGTCCGGTAGCTCTTAGGAGGTTTTAATGCAATCCTATATAGATCAATTGGATAGAAAGGTCTTTACTTTCATTGATTATGAAGGTTATGAAGACCGGTATCCGGCTTTGTCCACGCAAGCTTTTCCAGCAGATTTTTATGAGGAAATTCGTCAGGTTTCTCGTGGGCTATTTGGCATTTTCTGCAAGGCTACCCAAGTCTTCCAAGCAGGACCTGATGATTTTGCTCGGCAGATGGATATGCCTCAGGAGCTTATCCCCTATCTTCATAAAGCCAATGTCTTAGGCCTGCCTACTTGGTTGTCCCGCTTTGATTTTGTCTTGGATCGGGATGGGCACCTAAAGATGGTAGAACTTAATGCGGATACTCCGTGCTTTCTGATCGAAAGCTACTATGCCAATGGGGTGGCGGCGGGCTTTGTGGGTAAGCCAGATCCCAATGAGGGTCTTCGTGATGACCTGAGGACCTATTTGGGAGGGATCCATGATGTGGTCATGACCATGGCTAGAAAGGGGCGGATTGAGGCTGCTGGCTCTATCCCTGAGCGGCCCTTTGCCTTTGCCTGCTTTGATGATTATATAGAGGATGCGGCGACCACACGTTTTCTCATGAAAGAGATGAAGGCCGCTCGCCCTCATATGGATGCCCGATTTTTGTCCCTTTATGATATGGCTATTGATCCAGGTGGTATCCCGCTTGATGATGGGGCTTATGCAGTAGGCCTTTATCGTCTCCATCCTATGGAACTTCTCATCGATGAGACCACGCCGGATGGGGAGCCTTTAGGACATTATTTCTTGGACCTCTATCAAGAGGATAAATTTGCCCTCTTTAATCCACCGGAGGCCATTATCATGCAAAATAAGTCCTTTATGGCTTTGGTCTACGCCCTCTATTTAACGGACCGATTCTTCACGCCTCAAGAGCGTAGGCTCATTGAAGATTACCTGGTGCCATCATATTTTGAAAATGATTTTTCTGCTTTAGCAGATGGTTCTTATATTCAAAAGGAAATTTGGGGGCGGGAAGGTCGCCACGTGAAGGTGATGGAAAAGCGAAATGGTGAGGCTCAGGTTCATTTGGAAAAAGCAGTAGCTAACTACGATGATATTGTTTGCCGAGACAGCAATCGGCTCATGTACCAAGACTTTATTCAGCAAAAGATTTTTCGCCATAGGGTTGATTCTGGCACTAAAGATGGGTATTTGACCCTGTCCTGCTGTATGTTGGGCGGTAAACCATCTGCTGTGGGGTGCCGTTTTTCACCAGAGGAAATCGCTGGCACAGAAGCTTATTTTGTGCCTTTAGTGGTTGAATGATTAATCACGGTAAACAAAAGTTAAGAAACACAGGAGATATAAGGGTTTGGCTAATTTATATATAGGGCTTGTTCACTATCCCATAATGAATAAGCACAAGGATGTCATTACGACAGCTATCACAAACTATGATATTCACGATATTGCCCGTGCATCGATTACTTACGACGTGTCTAAGTATTTTATCATTCATAACATACCAGCTCAACGCGAATTAGCAGCTACCATTATGAACCATTGGAAGACTGGTTTTGGGTCTACTTATAATCCGGATCGCAAGGATGCTTTCAGCGGGGTTGAGCTGGTTAACTCCATTCGATCGGCTATAGAAAAAATTGTGGAATTAGAGGGGCAAAAGCCCATCATTGCCACGACTGATGCCAGGACCTATGATAATACCGTATCCTACGCCTGGATGCGTGGAACCATTGAAAATGGCGACCGTCCTGTGTTAGTATTATTTGGTACCGGCTATGGTATGACTAAAGAAACTATGGAAGACTTTGACTACATTTTGGAGCCAGTCTACGGCCATGGGCAATATAATCATTTATCCGTGCGTAGCGCCGTTTCAATCATTTTGGATCGCTTGCGGGGCGAAGCATGGTGGACTAAAGAATAATAGGCCGGAGGGAAAGAGACTCCTCTAGACCTAGCAGTTGTGACTAGGAGGGCATTATGTCTGGACATTCTAAATGGGCGAATATTAAACATAAAAAAGGAAAAACGGATGCCTTAAAGGCAAAGGTTACCACTAAAATCAGCCGTGAAATCACTGTGGCTGTACGCATGGGTGGTGCAGACCCTACAGGCAATATGCGCCTTAAATTGGTCTTGCAAAAGGCCCGTGAAAACAATATCCCCAAGGATAATATCAAACGAGCTATCGACAAAGGCCTAGGTGCTGGCGATGCAGCAGCTTATGAAGAAATGGTTTACGAAGGCTATGGCCCTAACGGCGTAGCTGTAACGGTTAACGTTATGACCGATAATAAGAACCGGGCCGCTGCCGATGTGCGCCATGCCTTTTCTAAAAATGGTGGCTCCTTGGGAGCGACTGGCTGCGTAGCTTGGATGTTTAAATCCAAGGGCATCTTTGTTATCGATGCAGAGGGTCATGACGAAGAAGAAGTGATGATGATTGCCCTCGATGCAGGTGCTGAAGACTTCAAGTCTGAAGATGGTGCTTTTGAAATTTACACAACTCCAGAAGGCTTTGATGCGGTAGAAGCTGCCTTGGCTGATGCGGGGATTGAGACCCAAGTGGCTAAGATTTCCATGGTGCCAGATACCTATGTGGAACTCAATGGGGAAGATGCAGAAAAAATGCAAAAAATGTTGGATGCCTTGGAAGACTTGGATGACGTACAAGATGTATTCCATAACGGAATGCTACCTGATGAAGAATAGAAAAATACAGTAAAATAGCACCATTACAGGGTTTGTAGTACTTCTGTGATGGTGCTATTTTTGTTTAAAAACATATAAATTTGAGATGGTTGCTAAACCATTGCTAAACTTTTTAGATGAAAATATAGGGGTGTAATTTATGGTTACACCCTTTCTCAATTTAAGGTAGTCCAGTAGTACCGACCCCCTTTGACGCCCTAAGTTGAATTTAGTCCGTCAAGCATAAGGGTCAGAATTTAAAACGTACTCTTTTGTGGGTACTCAATTTGAAGACCTGCAAAATGTTGGTAAGCTATCCACAAAATCTAATAACTGGTTGATTGTCTTGTGTGTATAAACCTCACTTGTTACATCGCCGTTATGGCTATGCCCTACTATTTCTTTTAGAGTGAATAGATCTAGCTTTTGATTTCTTGCCATGGTAATAAATGTATGACGAGTATCGTGCCGTTTGTGTTCTGATAGCCCTAATTCTTTACATAATCGCCCTAGACGGCGGTCAATGCGTTGCGGTATATAACCACTAGGCAAGAGGGTAAGGCTCTTAGAATCGAGCGCTAGATTATGGATTTCTTCAACGAACGGCAAAATACATTTATCAATAGGGATAATTCTATCTGTACCTGCTTTAGTCTTACCGCCACCAATCATATATCGCTTATCCAGGCGAACATTAGACATCTTAATGCCATATAATTCAACTGGTCTAAGTCCTGTATAGATATATATCAATAGTACTTTGACTAACTTGTCATCTGTATGTTGCCATAGTGTAGCTATTTCCTTGTCAGTAAAAGGCTTGTGGATAGTCGATTTAACCAAAGGCGGTAAGGTTATCATGCTTGCGTAATTCTTGGTTACAATATCATTCTTGATAGCCTCTTTATAAACCCCACTGACTGCCTTTAGGATTGTCTCATGTGATGACCGCCCCAGGTGCTTATAGGCATCAAAAATCGCCTGTATATGGGCTAACCGTATATCTTGCATGGGCATATTCCATATAGGGGTTAGTTTTGCTTTGGCAGCACTGAATTTGCCTTTCTTTATATCAACCCCTTGGCGTTCCTTTTCCTTTATCATCAAAGCCCACGCATCAGCAAAAGTAACGGACTGATTGTTATACTTATCAGGGTTAAAATGATATTCCGCTAGGGCATTCCATGCGTCATTAGCTTTTGCGTATGAACCTAATCTTTTACGGATACATTTACCCTCATCGGTATATCCTATGGTTATCATGGCTACATACGGCTTTCTAAGTGGCTTATGCTTTAACTTATACACTGACCCAGTGCCGTTGGCTCTCTTCATTGCCATATTATCATCTCCTTAGACAACAATAGCCCTCTATTCTAATAACTAGAGTAGGGGGCTATTTGTCTTAATTAAAGCGAAGAAAACCACATGCGATAAGCCGTGTAAAACACAGCATTGCCTGTATTGTATCCGTTTGAACCTTTTGAAATATCCATGACTTGCCTGTCAGGTAGAACATCCCAAGTGTTTCCGTTGTCTAGACTTCCCTCAGTTGTGGAGATTTTCATTTCTTTAGTATTAATATCATAGAAGAATCTTGATTTATACAATACAACTACGCCTCGTTCTAAACTAACATGCTTTACAACGGCATCAATAGTATAGAGCGGTGGCTCATATCGGACTACGTTAACACTATCTACGTCAATATACCAATCCGACATAATATTACTTGACACTCTTACGAAATCTGTAGCCGATACAGGTGTGAATAAAGAGCAAACCATAACCAATAACAATACAAATACCTTTTTCATATAACTTCCCTCACAACACATGACAATAAAAGTTAACTCCTAATAGATCAGCATCATGTTCAGCATCATGCGTTATCCGCTCTATGATACCTGCTTGCAATTCACTATAAAAGTCATCGCCGTTTATATGCGTTAACTCATGCACATTGGCTAGCAACATTTCTCGTATGAGCGATTTTATATAGGTGTTAATTTATCATTTGTAGATAAATCTATTTTTGTTGATATAATCAATGGTTATTATAGCTACATATAATTTTATAAGATTTATATGTATGAGCTTATAAACCGCACCTATTTCAATTGTAATATTAATTGTAACTATCTATTACTTTGCTTTGATTTTAGATGATCAATAAATCGATTTAACTCTTTAATGCTATCGTTATCTAGTGTATTCAATGCTTCATATATATCATTTAAAGCTATTGATGGGGTAGAGTCATTTCTATCTTTATCTTTAAAATATGCTTTTCTTTCATAACCATCATCTTTTACAACTACTTCTCCATCTACTAATGAGCACCATCCACCATATTCAATTTCAACAAGAGATTTTGCATCCCATGACCATCCATGATAAGGAGCACATAAATAATTTTCTGGTGCATACATCATATCT
>URSE01000041.1 GCA_900550455.1 uncultured Veillonella sp.
AATATATTGCTGTATAAATGAAAATACTTCTCTTTTATTATTATATACTAAAAAAAGAAAAAATATTTTGAAAATGTAGCCATAGTTACATAATTTGGTTTTGCCAATAAGGTATACTGTGTTTGTAAATGATGAAGCCTCATAGAAACAGGTTCTCCTAAGGAGAACTAAAATGAGGTTTTTGTATGTTTTGCTGATGTCAGCAATAGGAGGAATATTATGAGCAATATGTTCTGCTTCCAATGTGAACAAACTGGTCAACCTAATGGTTGTACTGTACAAGGTGTATGTGGTAAAACTGCACCAGTTGCTAATAAACAAGATGAATTGACTGCTGCTTTGGTTGGTTTGGCTCGCGCTTTGGATGTGAAAGGTCAAACAAAAGAAGGCGTTGATTATTTGATGCGTGGCTTGTTTATGTGCGTAACAAATGTTAACTTCTCTGAAGAACGGGTACAAGAATTCATTGATGAAGTAAATGCTTACCATGCAAAAGTGGATAGTGCTGCACAAAACATCGATTGGGAAGGCTTGTGGAAAGGCGATGAAGATATCGTATCCCTTCGTTCCACACTCCTCTTGGGTATGCGCGGTATGGCTGCCTATGCTTGGCATGCAGCTCGTCTCGGCTTCCATGATCCAGACGTTGATGCGTGGTTCATTAAAGGTCTTGTTGAATTTGCTAAAGAACATTCCGCTGAAGAATGGCTTAACCTTTTGATGGAATTTGGTCAAGTTAACTTGAAATGTATGGCTATCCTCGACAAGGCTAACACTGAAACCTATGGTACTCCAGTGCCAACAACTGTTCCTTTGACAATTGAACCAGGTCCATTCATCGTAGTAACAGGCCATGACCTCCACGACTTGAACCAATTGTTGGAACAAACTGATGGCAAAGGCGTTAACATTTATACGCACGGCGAAATGCTTCCTTGCCATGCTTACCCTGAATTGAAGAAACATCCTCAATTGAAAGGTAACTTCGGTACAGCATGGCAAAACCAACAAAAAGAATTTGTTGATGTTCCTGGCGCATTCTTGTTCACTACAAACTGCATTATGCCACCAAAAGAAAACTACAAAGCTAATATCTTCACTACAGATATGGTAGGTTTCGATGGTTGTGCACATGTAGAAGAAAAAGCTGATGGCACAAAAGACTTCTCTGCTGTTATTGAACGGGCTATTGAATTGGGCGGTTACAAAGAAGCTCAAGAATTCACAGGTATTAACGGTGGTCATGAAGTAACAACTGGCTTTGGTCATGGTACTGTTTTGGGTATCGCTGACAAGGTTATTGACGCTGTAAAAGCTGGTGCTATTAAACACTTCTTCTTGGTTGGCGGTTGTGACGGTGCTAAAGTAGGCCGTAACTACTACACTGAATTCGTAAAACAAACACCAAAAGATACTGTTGTATTGACTTTGGCTTGTGGTAAATTCCGTTTCAACGACCTTAACATCGGCGAAATTGGTGGTATCCCTCGTATCCTCGATATGGGTCAATGTAATGATGCTTACTCCGCTATTCAAGTAGCTATTGCTTTGGCTGGTGCTTTCGAATGCGATGTAAATGAATTACCATTGACACTCGTATTGTCCTGGTACGAACAAAAAGCTGTATGTATCTTGTTGACATTGCTTGCATTGGGTATCCGCAACATCTACATCGGCCCATCCTTGCCTAAGTTCTTCTCTTCCAATGTTCTTAACATCTTGGTAGATAAATTTAACTTGCATCCAATTACAACTCCAGAAGCTGACATGAAAGCTATTTTAGGCTAATTGAAGGCATAGACTTCTAACACTCCATCAAAAGGGGCTAGGAACTCTGGCTGACCTCTATAAGTAGGTCGGCCTAGAGTCCTAGTCCTTTTTTGTAAATTTCTATAGCTCTTTTACAAAGGGGGGAAAGACCAAGTCAGAAAAGTCATTTTGTAGTACAATAAAATAGTATTTATATGTGTACGTGAAAGGAGGTTCCCATGGAAGGGGCAAAAAAGATTTTGACTTGGCTCAATGGGGCTGGCTATGAGGCCTACTTAGTAGGCGGTGCCGTCCGGGACCTCCTCATGGGGCGAGAACCTCATGACTTTGATATTGTTACTGCAGCACACCCAGATCAGGTTATAGAGATTCTTTCACACGCAGGTGCCAGCCATGCTAATTTAGTGGGCAAGGCCTTTGGTGTAGTCGTTGTGGGCGTAGATCATAAGACCTATGAAGTGGCCACCTATCGCCGAGAGTTTTATGGAGCCCACGCTCATCGACCAGAAGCGATTGAATATGCGGATAGCTTAGAAGAGGATGTGCTACGAAGAGATTTTACTGTCAATGGTATGGCCATGGATAAGGGTGGTCGTATCATCGACTTAGTAGGAGGTCAAGAAGACCTCAAAAAGAAACGGCTCGTAACCATAGGTAATCCGGTGGATCGTTTTCGAGAGGATGCACTGCGTCTTTTCCGGGCCTGTCGCTTTGTGGCTAAATTAGATTTTTTGCCTACTAAGGCCCTTCTAGAGGCTATGCCTCAAGCCTTTGATCGTGTGTCTGGCCTATCTTTGGAACGAGTGCGGAGTGAGCTGGATCAACTCCTTTTGGAACCAGCTGTAGCTAAGGGCTTAGATATATTAGTGCAATCGGGTTTGGCTGCTTGCCAATGCACCTATAATGATGGGAAGGTTCTTCAAACTATTGATATACTGCCGGAATTATCTCACTTAGTAGACCTACCGCAAGAGAAAGACTTTCATGAGTTTGACGCTTGGTATCATACTTTGGTGGCTGTTCAAGAAATAGCGCCGGATCCTATCCTCCGCTGGGGAGCCCTCCTCCACGATGTGGGCAAGGGCCTAGATGGCGTTAGGGCGGTTCGCAAGGGGCGCCTCACGGATTGGGGTCATGACCATCTGGGTGCCCAATTGGCCCATGATCTACTGATTCGCTTGGGCTATGGAAAGGCCTTTGCAGACCGCGTAGCATGGCTCGTTAAGGAACATATGAAGTTCCATTTCTTTGCCCAACACGGTGAGGCAGATGCTGCTAGGTGGGTCCGCAAGGAAATTCAGTCTGGGGCCTATCGGTCCCAAGCTGAACTCAAGGAGGCTTTTAGACAATTGGCCGCTGTTTGTGCAGCGGATATTATAGCTTGTGGCAAGCCCCATGCTTCTACAAAGGGAAATGATTCTTTTCGAGACTGCCTTTTGGACTTGGTGGATCAAATGCCTATTCATAGCAGGGAATTACACTATGATGGCCGTTTGATTTCTGCTATGGGTAAGGAGGCCAAGACGTATATGCCCTACCTCTTGGAGCAAGTGCGGTCTGGTCGAATTTCCAATGAAGCTGGGGCTCTCTTGGAGGTCCTTGAGAAAAAGAAGAAACGATTAGAAGGATTAGGAGTAAGGGGAAATACCCATGAAATTAACTAAAATGCGCACAACCCTTACGGGACGGACTTGGACCTTTATTAAGGTTATGCTCTTTCTTGGCCTAGCCCTTGTAATCCGTCTCTTTTGGCTTCAAGTGGTTACGCAAAACTCATTGGAATCTAAGAACCTGGACCAAGTTCAGCGCGAACGTAAGCTTCAGTCTCCGCGGGGGACTATTTACGATCGCCATGGGAGTCCAATGGCCATGTCCGTGGTGACTAAGTCCCTGTATGCGGATCCACAAATGCTTAAGGATCGTAATCCAGAAGAGGTTGCAGACCTTATCGGTCCCTACGTAGACTTACCAAAGGAAAAAATAGTAGAAAAACTCAATGAAGATACCTCTTTTGTGTGGATTCAACGGATGATGGACGCCGATAAGTCTCGGGGCCTTCAAAAAGTTTTAGATGAGAACTCTTTAGATGGTCTCAAGTATGTAGAAGAAAGTAAACGTTACTATCCTAATGGCAATCTCTTGGCCCATGTATTGGGCTTTGTGGGGACCGATGATAAGGGACTAGATGGCATTGAAATGGTCTATGATGACCGCCTTAAGGGGGGGGAACAGAGAGAACTGGTCATGACTGATCCAGCAGGGAATGCTATTTTTGGGTCTGTTATGCAACAGTACTTGCCAGAAGAAGGCAAATCTATCACCCTTACTGTGGATTCGACAGTCCAATTTATTGCCGAACGGGCCTTGGATAATGTGATGGCTACAGTTAAACCAACACGGGCTAGTGTTATCATTATGGACCCTAAGACAGGCGAAATTTTGGCTATGGCCAATCGTCCAACCTATGATCCTAACCAATACTACAAGAGCTCTGAAGCGGCCTTTAAGAATACAGCGGTGACGGATCTCTATGAACCGGGGTCTACTTTTAAGCCGATTATTGCTTCCATAGCCTTAGCCACGGGTAAGTGGACCCTTAATACGACCTATAATGATACGGGCTCCATCGTGGTGAATGGTCGGATCATCCGCAACTGGGATGGGGAAGGCCATGGGATAGTCCGTATGGTGGATATTATCAAGATGTCCCTCAATACGGGTATGGTCCGTATGGGTCTAGATACAGGCAAGGATATTCTGTCTGATTATGTGCGCCGCTATGGATTTGGTAAGGCTACGGGTATCGAATTGCCAGGGGAAGGTGATGGCATCCTTTATGATCCGGCAGACATGATTCCTGGCGATACGGCGTCCATGTCCTTCGGCCAAGGGATCGCGGTTACACCACTGCAAATGGTGCAAGCTATGGGAGCCATTGCTAATCATGGGACTATGATGAAGCCTCATATTGTTCAATCCCTTAACAATCCTGATGGGTCTGTGGACCAAAGTATGGAGGACAGTCAGGCAGGAGAGCCAATTCCACAAGAGACCGCTGATACCATAAAAGATATTATGGAACAGGAAGTCTCTACTGGTGGCGGTAGCCATGCTATGGTAGAAGGCTATAAGTTCGCTGGTAAGACAGGGACTGCGGAGAAACTTAATACCGAAGCTGGTGGTTATTTGCCAGGGCAGTATATTGCCTCCTTCGTAGGCTTTGGCCCTGTAGAGGATCCGCGGTTTGTTGTTTTGGTCACTATCGATACGCCAACGGCAGGATCCATTTATGGCGGGCAAATTGCAGCCCCTGTATTCCGTGATATAGCATCTCAACTGGTTCGTTACTTCCAACTTTCTCCTTCTGTACGGGACAAGTCTCAGGCTAAGGCCGTGAAGCAACAGAGCCTACCAGAACCGTCCTACCAGAATGGATCCATAGTGTTGCCTAATTTTGATGGCTTCTCATTAGGACAGGTGCGGGATTGGCTTAATAAGACTAAGCTTAACTTTAAACCTATCGGCACGGGTACAGCGGTCAATCAAGACCCAGGACCTGGTGCAACAGTAGATGAAGGCGATATGATAACTGTAAACTTTACACATTAATGAGGTATATATGATTGAATTAAAAGGTAAGCCTGTAGCAGATGCTCATAAGGCTGAGTTATGTCATAAATTAGCGGCTCTCGCTGAGCAAGGAATTCAATTGACCATGGCTGTCCTCTTGGTGGGGCATGATCATGGGGCTCGTATGTACGCATCCTTTATGGAGAAGACGGCTAAGGCTGCTGGTCTTGGTTTTATCCTAAAGGCTCTTCCTGAAGAGACTAGCCAAGAGGAGGTAGAAGCGGCTCTTAAAGAATTGAATGAAGACCCTCATGTTTATGGAATCCTTCCTCTCATGCCTATGCCTAAGCATATTGATACAGAAGTTCTCTTGGATAGATTAGACCCAGCCAAGGATATCGATGGCTTGACCACCTATAATATTGGTCTTGTAGCTGCCGGTAAGGGAGGCTTTGCCCCCTGTACCGCTAAGGCCTGCCTAGCTATTTTGGACTATTATGGAATTTCCTTAGCTAGCAAGCATGTGGTTGTCGTTGGTCGCAGCCAGGTAATTGGCAAACCGGTGGCACTCATGGCTCTGGAGGAGCATGGCACGGTGACTATCTGCCATTCTCGAACACGCGATTTAGCGGACCATGTAAAAAATGCTGATATCTTGATTGCTGCTGCTGGTCGTCCTCATATGATCACTGCCTCTATGGTGAAAGAGGGCGTCGTTGTACTAGATGTCGGCATTAATGATTTAGACGGTAAAACCGTAGGCGATGTCGATTATGATGCCGTGGTCTCAATGGCTTCTGCCATTACGCCTGTACCTGGTGGCGTTGGTTCAGTGACCACAACTATGATGTTAGAAGCAGTTTATGAGGCGTATCATGCACGAAATGTCAATTGCTGAGGGAATTGTGGATATCGTCCTCGATACAATGAAAAATAATGATGCTAGTCAGGTTCATTCCGTTCAGTTGGATGTGGGGATGATGAGTGGTGTAGAACCGGATGCTCTGCACTTTTGTTGGGAATCCGTCACCCAAGGGACGGCTGCTCAAGGAGCTAAGTTGGACATCAACTTAGTGCCTATTGTAGGGCGTTGCTTTGACTGTGGTACCATGTTCGATGTAAAAGATTATGTATTTGTCTGTCCTAAGTGTGGCAGCCGTATCGTACAAACCGCCTCTGGTAAGGAATTGCGCGTTACTTCGATTGATATAGATTAGGAGACTAGTATGGAAGTACAAGTGATGACCAATGTGCTCGAGAAAAACGATGCCATTGCTAATTCATTAAAAGAATTGTTTGAAAAGCATAATATTTATGTCTTTAATCTCATGGGATCTCCTGGGGCAGGTAAAACATCTCTTTTAGAGGCTACCCTTAAGGAGCTATCTCAGGATTATAATATCGCTGTTATCGAAGGAGATCTTTTTACCTCTAAGGATGCGGAACGGATTCATGCCATTGGCGTACCTGTCTTACAAATTAATACGGTAGGGGGGTGCCACTTGGATGCACAAATGATTGAAAATGCTCTTCAAGAATTAGATCTGGATAAGTTGGATCTGATTATCATTGAAAATGTGGGCAACTTGGTATGTCCTGCGGAATTCGATATTGGGGAACATGCAAAGGTAACGGTTCTTTCTGTTACAGAAGGGGAGGATAAACCATTGAAGTATCCATTAATCTTTAAGGAGGCTAAAGCTATATTGCTCAATAAGATTGACCTTCTCCCTTATGTTCCTTTCGATATGGATAAGGCTTTGCGCGATATTAAGAACCTTAATCCTAGTGGAGATGTATTTGAGGTGTCATGCCTAAAGCAAGATGGATTAGCTAATTGGACTAATTGGTTGAGAGCAAGATTGGAAGAACGTCATGGGAAATAAGCTGTATAAAACCGTATTTTTAGCCTTGACTGTGGGATCTAGTGCCCTGTGTCAGAGCTATGCAGCGGGGATGGACGACTTGGTCGCTGCTGGCTATAGCCGTCAAACAGCAGGTTCATCGGCGGAGAATCAAGCCCTTAACCAGACTAAAACCGTAGACCTTAAGGCCGCCATCTTGTCTGTCAAGGAGAAGACTAGTAGAGCTGTGAAGGTTAATAAGATTGAATCGCAAGAGGAGCCTAACTTATGGCTTGCTGAGCGTAATGCTATCGTAGCTTATCAAGAATCTCCTGAATCCAAGCAGGAAAATATAGTCATAAAAAAATCTAAAATTAATCGCCTCGATGAGGTTGGTAACTCGTATACGGCGGGGAGTTTGGACCCTATAGATGAGTATGATATGGCTTTAGATCCTTGGATTTTAGGCGAATCTATCGATCAAATTTCTAAGCCTGAACCCAGTCGTGTGGTAAATCAGGGGCCCTTTAGGACCTATACCTATCCAGGTGTCGAAGCCACTGTTTATACGGGGGCTACAACGACTAGTCGCCGTTTGGAGGATCCTCTCTTGGATTATAGTGGTCACTATTGGTATGAGGCTGGTACATTGAATAACCTCCATGTGACGGATAAGAATCTACATACCATCCGTGATATAGGGGTGGGTAGCTCCCGTGGAGAAGTGGTTTTCTCCTATGGTTCACCTAATGCCATGTGGAAGAATAGTAAGTCTAATGAGATTATATTCGTCTATGTATGGGACTTAAAGGAAGACCCTGGCCACACCCAAAGTCTGGCATCGGATGATGCGGGCGTGGCACAGGCAGATAGGAAATACTTGGCCTTCACCTTTAAGGACTCTAAGGTGGTCGCTATCGATTTGGTAGATGGTCAGGCATGGGCTCGTTTTAGCGGGCCGAAAACAGCTATGTATACGTATGAAGTGAATCGCCTAAGTGACCAAGACTTTGTCTTGCGGGGCCGTAGAATTGGCGATCGTTTTATCAATGATGGGGATCAAACCTGGAAAACACAAGGAGAAGTGTATGGTTCTTCTTTCATTGGATATGATGACTATGCTGTTAGCGCCGGACCAGATCATTTAATCAATCGGATTTATATCAATCATGATACGCCAACAAGGCGAGGAATCTGTATTGGTGACACCTATTATCTAATGCTCTTTGTCTATGGTCGTCCTCAGCGGGTTTATCAGGAATTTAACGGTCATAAAGATATGCGGGTTTACCAATACCGCAATCCAAATAAGAAACAGGAGTATTTAATCTTTGTAGTGGACGCGAACACGAAGTTCATAAAGAATATTATGCTTTCCGATCGTCCTGCTGATCAATTGCACTAGTCTCGCAGGAGTCTTGTGTATATGGGAGTCTTCTTTTTGAATCTAAGTTTAGACCAGAAAAATTAAAATAGTAATAAAAAATGCTTGCATAGTAAAGGTCACTTTTGGTATATTAGTTAAGCACTAAGACGAAGTGACCTTTTTATGGGCTTATTTGCTCCTATAAAAAAGTTATTGACGGCTTAGGTGACAAGATGATATGATATCTCTTGTGAAATGCTGGCGTAGCTCAATTGGTAGAGCAGCTGACTTGTAATCAGCAGGTTGTGGGTTCAATTCCTATCGCCAGC
>URSE01000042.1 GCA_900550455.1 uncultured Veillonella sp.
GGCATACAGCCTTCAAAGTAAATTTCCTTTTCAAAATCCTTAGGCTGTACGGCTTCCGCCGTGGTCAAGGCTCTCCAAAAGGCCTTATACTCCTCTTCGTTCATTGGACAATTTAAGTAGTCTGCATCCCCTTTATCATAGCGAGAAGCTGCAAAAACTTTATCATAGTTAAGGGATTCTGCACTTACAATGGGAGCTGCTGCATCGTAGAAGTAAAAGTCTTTAGTTTCTGTAAGGGTCTTAATCTTATCACCCAAGGCTTGACTGGTAAGAGGACCGGAAGCAAAGATGACAATCCCCTCTTGTGGAATCTCAGTCACCTCTTCCCGGTGGACTTGGATTAAGGGATGATTAGATACTTTGTCTGTGACCATGGCTGAGAACAGCTTACGATCAACAGCCAAGGCGCCCCCTGCAGGGACAGCAGTAGCATCAGCACATTCCATAATCAAGGAATGAAGACGCCTCATTTCTTCCTTTAAGAGGCCTACAGCATTCTCTATATTGCCCGCCCTAAGTGAATTAGAGCAGACTAACTCTGCAAACTTCTCCGTTGAATGAGCTGGAGACGATGTTACAGGTCTCATTTCATAGAGGACTACGTGTAAGCCCTGTTGCGCTAATTGCCAAGCTGCTTCAGAACCAGCAAGGCCGGCACCAATAATGGTAATAGGTCGTTGATTCATAGTAATTTACTTTCTAGTAAAGATTAGGTGATTAACTCTTACTTGTCTTAGCCTTTTCATCAAGGCTTGTTTCATCCCCTTTAGACTCAAGGGGAACTGCTTTTTTACGAGTTTTTCGTTTAGGTCTTGTTGGACATTCTTCATTAGAACAAAAGATTTTAGTGACCCCTGCCTTAGAAGTACGAGAAACCATAATAGACCCACAGGTTGGGCAGAATTGATCAACAGGTTTATCCCAAAGGGTAAAGTCACAGGTAGGATAGCGTTCGCATCCATAGAAGGTACGGCCCCGTTTTGACTTGCGCTCCACAATTTCTCCTTCATGGCACTTAGGGCAGGTAACACCTGTGGAAACGGTAATCGGTTTTGTGTTCTTACAAGTTGGGAAGTTAGAACAAGCCAAGAATTTACCATAGCGGCCAAACTTATAAACCATAGGGCTACCACAGAGTTCACAGACCTCATCGGATTCTTCCGAGCTTATCTTAACCTTTTCTACGTCATCTGCTGCCGCTAATTCTTCGGAAAAAACAGTATAGAATTTTTCCAAAACCTGGCGGTAGCTTTCATGTCCATTAGCCACTTCATCCAGATCCTTTTCAAGGTCTGCTGTAAAGCTGGTGTTAATGATTGCATTAAAATGGGCTACCAAGAAATCAACGACAACAAAGCCTAATTCTGTAGGAAGGAATTGCTTTTGATTCTTCTCTACATAGTTACGTTGTTCAATGGTATCCAAGATAGGGGCATAGGTAGATGGACGACCAATGCCCAACTCTTCTAAGGTCTTAATCAGACTGGCTTCCGAATAGCGAGCTGGTGGCTGAGTAAAGTGTTGCTCTCCTTTGGCTGACTTGGCCTTCACTTGGTCATTAGCCTTAAGATGAGGGAGTTCTATCTCTTTTTCTTTCTTAGCCTCTTCGTAGAGGGTAGAGAAGCCCGGGAAGAGAACCTTAGAGCCAGAGGCCTTAAAGGTATATCTATCATCTAAAAGGAGCTCAATGGTAAGAGTTTCAGATTCTTGCGCTGCCATTTGGGAGGCTAGGAAGCGGTTCCAAATAAGGGTGTAGAGTTTCAACTCATCTCGAGATAAGAAGGGTTCTACCATCTTAGGTGTCAATTCTAAAGATGTTGGACGGATAGCTTCATGAGCATCTTGAGCGGATTCCTTAGATCCGTAGAAATTAGGTTTCTTAGGATAATATTGGTCTCCGTACTGGCGAATGATATAGTCCTTAGCTGCAGCCTGCATTTCCTTGGCGATACGAGTCGAATCTGTACGCATATAGGTAATGAGACCGACATGACCATAACCGCCTACCTCAACGCCTTCATATAGACCTTGGGCAATCCGCATAGTCCGTTTAGCGTTAAAGTTGAGCTTACGACCACCCTCCTGTTGCAAGGTAGATGTGGTAAAAGGTGCTTGTGCCTTACGAGACCGTTTTCTTTTAGTAACAGCCTTAACTTGCAATGATTTGCCCTTGAGGAGCTTTTCTATAGCATCTGCAGCATTCTGGTTTGGAATGACCGCTTTCTTGCCATCTATATGAGTTAATTCAGCTGTAAAGCTGTCTCCTTGGTCAGTTGTAAAAGTTCCTTCTAAAGACCAATATTCTTCTGGCACAAACGCTTGGATTTCCCGTTCTCGCTCAACGATGAGTCGGACCGCTACAGATTGAACCCGCCCTGCAGATAAGCCTTTACACACCTTTTTCCAAAGGAGTGGACTCAACTTATACCCTACAATACGGTCTAACATACGTCGAGCCTGTTGGGCATCGACCATATTCATATCGATAGTACGTGGATGGTCTAAGGCATCAGTCACGGCCGTTTTAGTAATTTCATTAAAGGTAATACGGCACTTAGATGCGTCATCCACATTTAAAATGTAGGCCAAATGCCAAGAAATGGCCTCTCCTTCCCGGTCCGGGTCAGTTGCCAGAAGGATACGAGACGATTGGTCTGCGTAAGCTAAGAGTTCATCAATAGTCTTTTTACGGGTAGACAGATTTTTATAGTCAGGAACAAAGCCTTTCTCAATATTGATACCCATAGAAGATTTAGGTAAATCTCTCAGATGGCCCATAGAAGCCTTAACGACAAAATCAGGACCTAAGAATTTTTCAATGGTTTTAGACTTAGCAGGAGATTCCACGATTACCAAAGTCTTACCATCTGGTTTGTAAACTCGTGGTTTTCGTTGGGCTGGCGGTGTCACCGATTTGAGAACCGTCTTATCGTGAACAATACCCACAGGTGCAGTCCGCTCAAGGCTTCCTTTTTTGACACTAGCCACTGTTTTTTTACTAGTTTTTTTTTCTTCTTGAGCAGCCCCCTGCGTCTCCTTAGGTTGACCGATAACAATAGAACGTTTAATAGACAAAATACTACTCCTATAATATATGGTATTTCCTTAAGAAGGCCACTTACGTAAGTAGCCTTGGCCGGAAATTTTTTCTACTCTATCATGCATTTCAAGAGACAATAAGGCGGTCATAACTTGCGGCATAGGAAGACCTGTCGCTACTAGAATATCATCGAGTGGACAAGGCCTATCCGTAGGTAAACAGGTTAAGATCGCATTCTCTTCTGAACTAAAGCATACCATAGGAGAGCTTTGTCTGCCACTCTTGACCTCACCTGTCCAAGCATAATAATCCAATAGGTCTTGGGGACCGGTTAAGGGCATGGCTCCTTGCCGTATGAGCCAGTGATTACCTGCCGCTTGATTGTCCAGTATATTTCCGGGCACGGAAAACACATCCCTTCCATCATTAATGGCCATGTCAGCGGTAATTAAAGAACCCGATGAAGCCTTAGCCTCTACCACGATGACGCCCCTCACCAGGCCTTCTATAATTCGATTTCTCATTGGAAAATGATGGGCTGATGGTGGTGTATGAGGAGGATACTCTGAAAGCAACAATCCCCCCGCCTCTACAACTTGCCTAAATAGACGGCCATTCTCCCTAGGGTAGATCACATCCAAACCTGATCCTAATACAACAATCGTTTTCCCTTCACCTTCGAGCGCCCCTTCATGGCTAAAGCTATCTATGCCCCTGGCTCCACCTGACACGATAACGACCCCTGCTTGGGCCAACGTCTTGCCTAGATAACGGGCTACATTACGCCCATACATAGACGACTTCCGAGCCCCCACCATACCAATCATACGGGCTTGGGATGCCAGGCTTATATCCCCCCTATAAAAAAGAACTAAGGGAGGCTTATAGATGGACAAAAGCTGTTGAGGGTATGCATCATCTAAATAGGTAAGCCCTTTTATAGAACAGTCATCCATGCTTGCCTGGATAGTTTCTGGCAGTCCTCTAAGCTGGTTCCTAGATAGGTTGGCTATTAGCTTGGGATTGATGTTCTCTAAAACACTTAGCTGACCATCTAGGATCAATGTATGCCAAGCCTCATGGGGGCTAGGAAATCGTTCCAAAATCCTGCGACATGATTCCAGCCCCAAATCAGGGATCTCCAATAAGGCACTTATATAAGCGGCCTCACAAATAGGTTTATCCATATCATTGCTCCATCATACGATAAGCCATAGCTTCTGCTATATGGGCTTTTTGAATACACTCACAGGCCCCTAAATCAGCTATGGTCCTAGCCACTTTCAAAAGGCGGTCATAGGCCCTAGCTGACAGATGGTAACGATTAAAGAGACAGGTAACCAGATCCTTGGCTTCTCGATCCATAGAACAGACCTGAATTACTTCCTTATGTCCCATATGCCCATTACAATAATTTAGAGGAAGGGAAAGGTTCTGAAAGCGCTCTTTTTGAAGGGCTCTAGCACGTAAGACTCGTTGCAACATGGCCTCCGACGAATACCTTTCATCCTCCCTATGAGGCCCTTCTAATTCTTCTAATCTAGGCCGTTTCACATAGACTTGTAAATCAATTCGATCTAGGATGGGGCCAGATAATTTCTGACTATAGCGATTAATCATACTAGAACTACAGGTACAGGTTTTGTCTGTATCCCCATAATAACCACAGGGACAAGGATTAGCTGCCATAACCAAGATAGACTGGGCAGGAAAATCATAGGTCCCCTGCCCCTTTACTAGGTGAATAAATCCCTTTTCCAAGGGTTGCCTTAAGGCCTCAATTGCAGCCCTAGAAAATTCTGGAATCTCATCTAAAAACAAGACGCCCCCATGGGCTAGTGTCAATTCTCCAGGCCTTAGAGGTACCCCCCCTCCTAGGAGGCCTACCAGGGTAGACGTGTGATGTGGGGACCTAAAGGGTCTTTCCTTCATCAATTGTCCATCCGCCAGAAGACCCGCAATATTGTGGATTTTAGACAAGTTTAAAACCTCATCCAAGCCTAAAGGAGGTAAGATAGATGGAAGACGACTGGCCAACATAGTTTTCCCTCCACCGGGAGGCCCCTTGAGGAGAACATGATGAAACCCAGCTGCTGCAATTTCCATGGCCCGCTTGCCTTCAATTTGCCCTCGTACCTCCTTATAATTAGCCCCCTCAGGGGATAGATTTATATTGGGTTTACTAAAGACTCGAGCCTCCTGTCCAGATTCTAGTAAGCCTACAAGACTCGCTAAGTTTGACTCCGAATAGATTCTTAGGCCCTGACATATGGCTGCTTCTTCTGCATTAGGAGGGCTTGTAACTAAGATATCCTTAGAGACAGCAAGGCTGGCTAGGGCCATACCTATAGTCCCCCTTACAGCCTTAATAGTCCCATCTAAGGACAACTCACCAGAAAATAAGGCCCTACTTACTAACAAGCTTTCTTGTTCTTTCGTGAGTTTAAGCTGGCCTGTAGCTAGAAGAATAGCAATGGCTATAGGCAAATCTAAAGAGGCCCCATCCTTACGCAGGTCAGCAGGTGCTAAGTTAACTACTATGCGCCGTAGAGGAAAGAAAAAACCAGAATTGGACAGGGCTGCTCTCACCCGTTCACGAGCTTCCTTGATAGAAACTGCGGGTAAGCCCACTATATCAAAGGCAGGTAATCCCTGGCTGATATCAACTTCAACAGCCACTAGGCGCCCATCTAATCCATCGATAGTAGCACCCCATACTTGTGCATACATAGACCCTCCTAAAAACAACCTTCCATGTGAGATAGAGATACATCATGCGGACCTACTTTATAGATTTCTACCACATCAAAGGATAGGTCATAATCCTTAAAATAAGCTTGCCCTTGGTCCTGTAAAAATAGTTGAGCCGCTCGTTTAATGTGCTTTTGCTTACGATAGTCTACGGCCTCACAAGGGCGACCATAAGTCATTGAAGTCCTAGTCTTTACCTCTATAAAATGAAGAGCCCCCATGTAGGAAGCCACCACATCTAACTCGCCTAGAGGTGTCCTATAATTCAAAGCTATGATTCTATACCCTAAGTGAGTCAAATAACGAACAGCCTGTTCCTCACCCCAAGCCCCTAATTCCTGATTATTCATAAACATCTCCTTATCTTTTTCACTATACGCTTAGTCTATATGTTTAGCCTAGTCCTTAAGACAGGTCAGTAAAAGACCTAACCTTGCACCATTGTTGTTAGGAGTACCCCATTAGTGTTAAGATAACAAGCCTTGGAATAAATCAATCACTACTAGTAATATGCACGTAAGAATAGAAAAAGAGCCCCTACCTAGTACAAGGTAGGGGACTCTTTTTAGTCTTCTAAGCCCTTAACCATGGATTTAATGGGTTCAAAGGACCGCCTATGAAGGGGGGTGATTCCTTGATTGATCAAAGCCTCTTTATGAAGTTCCGTATAATAGCCTTTGTGTATAGCAAAACCAAAGCCTGGATACTCCTTATCCATGTCTTTCATATATCGGTCTCGAGTTACCTTAGCAATGATGGAGGCCGCTGCAATATTAGCAGACTTGGCATCGCCCTTAACAAGGGATTCAACAGGGCAGGTTAAGTCTGGTAATTTCATAGCATCTACCATGACTGCTTCAGCTGGTACTGATAGGGTGCGAACCGCCTCGTACATAGCCTGGCGGGTAGCCTCATAAATATTAAGGTCATCAATCTTATGTCGATCATAGGAAACGCAGGATACAGCTAGCGCAAGATCCATAATTTGACTATAAAGTTCTTCCCGCTTCTTTTCAGATAGTTTTTTAGAGTCATTAAGACCAGGAATAAAGGTATAAGGAGGCAAAATAACAGCGGCTACTGTCACAGGGCCAGCAATGGGACCTCGACCGACCTCATCTACGCCAGCCACTTGCATTAACCCCTGCCTATAATAGATACCTTCGTAATCATACATAGCATGAATTCGTTCATACTCTTGGCGCATCTTTTCCTGCCTTTTATCGTAAGAGGCCACTAATTTTTGAACAGAGGTCCTTTCATCTTGACGAATATAGGACAAAATGTTCTGGTCTACCACCTCTTGTCCCAAGAGTAGCTTTATATCCCCTACCTTTAATTTCTTTATGTCTTCAGGCAATAGGTTTATACCTTCGCAAGTAGGACTATTTACTTTCGGTAACATGGTCTTCCTCCACTAGATAGGGTTCTTCATCCACCTTATCAAAGGATAGCAATCCCCACTTGCCATTACGGTAATCAGCTAAGACGATGCGGCGGGCCTTATCAAGGTCTACATGACCGCCCTTAACAAGGCAGCCCCGTCGACGACCAATAGCCTCTAAGGCCACCATAGGATCTGTCATCTCCTCTGCCTGTAACTTAAATCGGTCTACTAAGACGTCAGGATGTTTTTCTAGCATATAGGAAAGAAGATGGCCCATAACCGTTTCAGAGTCGTAAACATCGTCAGAAATAGACCCTGTAATTGCTAAGCGCATGGCTGCCCGTTGGTCCTCTAATTTAGGCCAGAGAATGCCTGGTGTATCCAGTAATTCCAAAGACTTACCAATCCGCACCCATTGTTGGCCCCGTGTATGACCTGCCTTATCAGCAGTCCTTGTAGCAGCAGTTCCTGCCAATTTATTAATCAAGGTAGACTTACCTACATTAGGGATTCCTAAAATAATAGTTCGTACAGACCGCGTCCGAATTCCTTTAGCCACCCACTTATCAATAATCGGTTTAGCCAAATTTTGAACAGCTGTAATCAATTGTTTTTGACCACGACCGGATATGGAGTCCATCATAACAACAGTTTTCCCTTGTTCCCTAAAATGGTTAACCCACTCCTTAGTCTCCTTAGGGTCTGCCAGGTCTGTTTTATTTAGAATGACTACATGGGGCTTGTTACCTGCCAGCTCAGAGATAACTGGATTAGATGAAGAGTTAGGAATCCGTGCATCCAATAGTTCGATGACTACGTCTACCTTCTTAATATGCTCTTGAATCATGCGGGTCGCCTTGGCCATGTGGCCAGGGAACCAGTGTACAATCGGTGAATCGCCCATCTCTATCCTTTCTTAAGTCCTAATGAGAACTAGAAACTAATATGCTGGTACAAGCTTATGTGAACAAATAATATTCAATGGAACTATATACGCAATAATAAGCTTAGCAATTAATGTTGTAGCTTTATTATCTCATCTCTTGCTTCTATAGGCAAAAATAAAAGGCTGCTCGAAAGCAGCCTTTTATCAGGATTAGCGTTTTTCGCGAATACGAGCAGCTTTACCTGTGAGGTTACGCAAGTAGTACAATTTAGCACGACGAACGATACCACGACGCAAGAGGTCGATTTTTTCAAGACGTGGGGAATGTACAGGGAATGTACGTTCTACACCAACACCGGAAGCGATACGGCGAACTGTGAAAGTTTCGCGGATGCCGCCACCTTGGCGTTTGATAACCAAGCCTTCGAACATTTGGATACGTTCACGGGAACCTTCGACAACTTTTACGTGTACACGTACAGTGTCGCCGGCACGGAAGTCAGGAATGTCAGAACGAAGTTGTTCTTGTTCGAGTACGTTAATAATGTTCATATTTCCTCCTAATTGCGACGTTCATAACTCACACCTTATGAGCAGCGGACCGCCCCCAATAACGTTAGTATTATATCAGAAGTAATACTCTGACAACAA
>URSE01000043.1 GCA_900550455.1 uncultured Veillonella sp.
ATATGTTCAATCATATGATTGATTACCTATCATTGTTCAGTTTTCAAAGATCTGTACATTAGAAGTTTTAACGTTCTAACGACTTTTTAAAGTATATCAGTCATCTCATAAAACGTCAACCACTTTTTTAAGAAGTTTTGTTTTATTTTTGACCACTTGTGTTTCCACAATATACTTACCATCATAACCAAATTCTCTAAAATTAGAGATAGAAAACTCACAAACTTTCGTTTGTGAGTTTTATTTGGTGGCTCATCCGCGACTCGAACGCGGGACACCCTGATTAAAAGTCAGGTGCTCTACCAACTGAGCTAATGAACCATGTTGGAGACATTCCTTATTTTCAGGGGTTGCCATATGAATAAAATTGGCTCCCCGAGTAGGACTCGAACCTACGACACCCTGATTAACAGTCAGGTGCTACTACCAACTGAGCTATCGGGGAATGTTAATGGAGCGGGAAACGAGATTCGAACTCGCGACCCCTGCCTTGGCAAGGCAGTGCTCTACCACTGAGCTATTCCCGCATACACAACTGATATATATTCTACATCAGCTATACATTATTGTCAAGCTTTTTAAGAAATCTATTCCTAAACTCTTCCTGCGCTTGACTGCTTTATTATAATAACAAAAGCCCCTAGGCGTGTCAACAACCTTTTTATTAAAAGTTTTGTGAGGGGGCTCTCCCCTCACCTACTTATGTTGCTCAAAGAGCCAATTGCGGATACCTTGAATCTTGTAGGCCACAGAAGCCGTCGCAAATGTTCCTCCCCCTGCTAATAAGGTGGATTGAATCATCTTGTTTTGAGCCAAGTCTGCTTGTACGAGACCATCAAACTGATCTTTTGTTGAGCTTGGGTCCCATACCCTAGAGGCGCTCATTAGGACCCCCGCTAGACCTACCTTGTCTCTTTTGCTAGGCTGACTAACAAGACTTAGTCCATTAGTCTCTTGGTTGGCTTCTAGTGTCTGGGAGGTGATCGACCAGATCTTACTAGAGTTACCTAGATTCTCCATGTGGCCTTGCCCGTCAACCCGGAATTGGGCCGCGAAAAGCTTAGGGTTCTTACCTACCAGGGCTGCTAGGATCTGGTTTCCCTCCCCTTGGGCTACGACATACATCCTTTTTTTATCGACAGGTAAGCCTTGACTGATTTGATTGATAAAGCTTTCCAAGCTAGTTAAAGCAGGATTTGTCTTATCTAAAGTCCCCGAAAGAGCCCCAAACCGATTAGCCAAATCTTTTGTATAGTAAGGAGCAATCACAAACGATGGATGCTTAGCCTGCTCTTCTTGGTTTGTCCATATAGTGGCCCCATTACCACTATAAAGAGGTGTCTTTACATCATCACTCATACCCATAGGCCCCAGGAATAGAACTAAAGGATATTTCTTAGACCGATCCAAATTAGCAGGACTGAAGATATTATAAGGCAAATCAATAGCTGTTGAAGGATCGCGAAAGACCTCTTGTTTAAAAGCATCAAGCTCAGGAATACTCACATCCTTGACTAGGACTCCTGTTGTATTCGGTTCATACACGACCCCATCTAATCCTACCACATTGCCTACTTGCTTAATGGTTACAAATAAATCGGAGACTTGCCCATTCACAACCGCCGGAGCCTGACTAGCACCCTTACCACTTGCGGAATTAACATCCTTATGTTCCAAGAGAAGAACTACATAGGGGCCGTCCCCTTCCAATGCATTCATAGCCTGGATAGCAGAAAAGGTCTTGTCTGGATCCTCTGCCACTTGATCTGTGGACTGGGCCAAATTAGCTAGAAGGCTTGCATCAGGTTGGCTATTCATCCCCCATACATAGGATACGGTCTTCCCTTCCACCTGAAAGGTATCTGTCGTCAGATCCTTGGTCCGAATAGGTTTTGGGTAGGTTAGAACTAAGACAGAGGGTTGAAGCCCATCCCCATAAACACTAGCTATCTCTGCCCCTTTATAGGTTAAGGGCCCTTCAATAGTCGCTTGGGAATAATCTCGCTCTAGGCCGCCCAAATTAACCAATTGAGAGCCCTCAGGGATATCATCAGCGCCAACAGTGGCCGCCCAAGTCCCTTGTGAAGCCCCTAATAAGGCCACCAGCGTCAGACTTGCAGTCCATACTTTATAGTTCATCACTCTATCCTTTCTTTATACATCAGGACCATCGGTCCCATCCGACTTACTAAGGGCCTATTCAAAAGACCAAACGCTAAGTATATAAATAACAAGATTTGCTTATAAGGATAACAAATTAATATAAACCATCTATAAATTGACTCCAAAGCCAGATAACATCTAGACTTTTAGAGGATAATGAATAATTCTTTTAACCACTTAATTCATCGTATAATCAGCTTTGACATAAACAGGTGTACAATCAGTTTTACCCAACAGACATATAAGGATCTATTACAAAAAGGGCTGCTAAGCACTCACTTAGCGGCTCTTTTTGTATAGGAATATAGGGAATCTAGGTTCCCTATTTACTTCTTGATTATCTCTTTTTAATTTTTAGGGGTCTTTTTATCTTCTTCTAAGCCCATAATGACAGGCCACTTATCACGGATTTCCTTTGCCTTAGTAAGATACTCTTCTAAGGCTTGATCATCGTGGCGTTCAAAGATATCTTTCACCAGCCCCACTTGCTTAAATACCTCATCCAACCAGAACATAACATTATCTCGGTTGCCCATGAGAATTTCTCGCCACATACCTGGATGTCCACCGGCCACACGGGTAGAATCCCTAAAACCACCAGCAGACATGCGCATCCGCTGTTCCCCTTGAGGACCGCTACCAGCTATCGTCGCAATAATAGAGGCCATAGCATGAGGCATATGAGAAACCGCGGCAATACAGTGGTCATGGTCTTTAAGGGGGATTCGTTCCACCCGTGAACCCAAGGTCTTACCCATGGCTGCCAACTGATCAGCAACAGCAGGATCATAAGCCTCTTGCCCTGGATCATCAAGGACAATCCAACCCATCTTTTGGAATAGATCCTTGGAGGCCACTTCATAGCCCCCTTTTTCGGATCCAGCCATAGGGTGGATAGATACAAAGCTAACTCCATTCGGAATATGCTCATATACGGCTGCAGCGAACTCATCCTTAGCCGAGGATACATCTGTCACAATTTGTCCTGTTTTGAAAAGATGTGCTTTTTCTTCAAATAGGCGGGCATTTGTTTCCGGTGGTAAAGCAAAGACCACAATATCAGAATGAGTGATTAGCTCATCGACATTAGTCCAAGCCTGACTCACACAGCCATCAGCCAAGGCCTGATCACAAATTTCTTGGCGGCGGGCATAGCCCACGCACTCATAATCGGTATAGGCTTTCAAAGCCATAGCCAAGGACCCTCCTAAGAGGCCCAAGCCGATAATTCCTACTATTTTATTCACACGCAACATCCTTACCTTTAATGAGCTTCTTATTCTTCCACTTACCCGATTGCCAACGGAAGACAAAGATAATAGCCCTCACAATTTCATCAGCTGCCATGGCCACCCAAATTCCCACTAGGCCCCAACCCAGGTGAATTCCCAAGAGGTAAGACCCTGGTACGGCACAGCACCACATGCCAAAGATGCCTACTAGCATAGGAGTTTTAATATCACCAGCAGCTTGCAAGCAACCTACCATGACGATATTAACAGCCCGTCCCACTTCTAAAAAAATTTCTACCAAGAGGACTCCATGGGCTAGATGGATAACCTCTGGGTCCGTCGTCACCAAGGAAATCAACGGTTCAGACACTAGGTAGAAGAAGGTAGCCAGGCTAACATTGATGACCACAGCCAACCCCGTAGACTGCCAAACCCTCTTAGCAACTTGCTCCTGCTCTTGAGCTCCCATGAGGAAGCCCACGATAACCTGGGACGCATTGGAGAGAGCAATAGTATACACATAGCATAACATGGCTATGATATAAACGTACACTTTAGTATTAATAACCGCTAGCCCTAGTAGGTTGACCATCTTCATAATGGTCGTCTGTGAAAGCTGATAGGATAGAGTTTCTCCTCCGGATGGTATAGAAATCCGAAGGAGGCCTTTAAGTGTCTCCCAAGGGAAAGGATGCAGGTATTTCAATCCCACATCTAAATCTAATAACTTTCTAAAGAGCCAGACAATAAGTCCCAAGCCAATAAGCTTGGAAAGCCAAGTAGAAATAGAAACCCCTAGAACGCCTAAACTAGGGATGGGACCCGCCCCAAAGATCAATAGATAATTAGATCCTATGTGTAGGAGGTTCATAACCAAGGCTACATACATGGTAATCCGAGTCAAGGAGTGCCCCCTAAAAACGGCCACAAATGTATAATACAGGGCCTGGATCGGTAGACCCGCCCCTACTATAGTCGTATAGAGGACGGTCTCATCCATAGTCTCCGGAGGAACCCCTAACCAGGAAAATATAGTCTTGTTAAACAGGATAAAACCCAAAGCTGCCAAGGAGGAAAAAACAAAGGAAAAGACTAGTGACACCGTACAGGTTTCCCCTAGCTTTAGCTTATTCCTCGCCCCTAGGTACTGGGCAATAAGAATTGTCGTCGCCGTGGACATAACCACGATGAGCATGATAAATACATTGAGGATTTGGTTAGCATTAGCCACGGCCGCAACCGCTTCCTGAGAGTAGTGAGACATCATGATTTGGTCGATGTTTCCTACCAACATTTGTAAAAAGACCTCAATACATATAGGCCATGATAGGGTCCATATATTGAGTGATATAGTTTTTTCGTGCTTCATAGATCAGCTCCTTAACGTTCTACAGTATATCACGAAGAGGCCACAAAGAGCCCGCTAAAGGAGATAAAGACGTGCATTTTTCCTGTCAAAAGCCATCATAGGCCTATAAGTGCTGATTTGCCCTCTCGTAAACTCTCACCTACACTGTCCTCAGCGCTAGTATTTACGAGAAAGGCCTTTCTCCTCTAAGAAGGAGAAAACCATGAAAAATATTTTTAAACACCTCGATGAAGTTTGCCCATCTCGCTACCAAGACAAGTCCGACAAAGACCTCGTCCTCTTAGCTCAAGGCGGCAACAAGGAGGCCATCCTAGAACTCATCAATCGCTATCGCCCCCTAATTATTTCCTATGGTCGCCGCCAACATACCTTGGCCCTAGGTAAAGAAGAGGTCATCCAAGAGCTAATACTCCTCTTTATTCAGGCTATTAAGACCTACCAAATTAAGGGGCCCGTTCCCTTTGCCGGTTTTGCCCTCTCTACCATTAAATATGGCCATTGGAACCTCTTTCACAAGATTCGTCGTATATGGCAACACGAAATACTTCCCTTTTTCCAAGCCGTCGATGGAAGTGAAGCTAAGCTTGGTAAGCAAGTAGATGATAGCCAGTCCACAAACTATTCCCCCACCTCTAGTAATTCCTTAAATACTAAGGACCAAGCCATAAGCCTAGACAAGGGAAATATGGGCTTGAGCTATCATACGTCTTCCGTAGAAGAGGCGGTTATCCAGACCTTCTGCCAAACGGATATGAACCATCGCTTGATTAAAGCCTTACGAGGCCTCAAAAAACGAGAAAAAGAACTCCTATATGCCATCTACTTCAAAGGCCAATCCCTGGCAGATTATGCCCGCCAAGAAGGATGTACCCGACAAAACATCAACTACCGCCACCAGAAGATTCTCCGAGATTTAAGGGAACAAGTAAAGGATTCCGGACAAACCAAAAACAGCGGGATCAGGTAGTATTTGACCTTTGATGGGGCCGCAAAAGCGGTGTAGTATGAAAGCAAGGAATTCGTTTTCCAAAACTTTTTCATTTCTCTTTTACAAGGACTATTCGCCAGGCGAATAGCAAGTACATGACAATGACATACAAAGAAGACTCTTTGATTGCGCCCTTTCAATTAGTAGTGGCCCTCTTACCCATCTACACGGACACCTATGCCAACGGAACGGCTATCATTCTTTCCACAGGACAAGTTATCCAAAGAAGCCAACCCCTTAAGCAAGTCTTAGATGACATGGCCCGCCTCTACGGCAAGACCATCCAGGCCATCCGCCACAGCAGCCCCAAGGGGAAACGGGCCACTTCCAGCCCCCTTACCTTGGACCCACTCCATACATTCGTCCCTCTTCACGTGCGCACACCCATCGGCCGAGATGGAGCCTATGGTTTTTTTAACGCCCATGTCATTCTCCCCCATCAGGTGAAAGCCAGAGCCGACGGCCAGTGTGACATCAACATCCCCAAGGCCGAGACCACTTGCACGATCAATAAAAATATCAACTTCGTCCTTGCCAAGTTAAGTGAAGGAGAACAGCAGCACGCCGCCAAGATGTTTGAACTCTACCGGGCCTTTCAACACCCCTGTAACCAACGCTTTGTGGGTCTCTGGGTATTAGACCTCTATTTACACAAAAAATAAGAAGAGAAGCCAACCTATTGTTGGCTTCTCTTCTTATTTCATCTTAGTTAACACGTAAGCAGCTTATTTGCCCCATACTTCTTCAGCAATTTCTTTGACTAGTGCTAATTTCTTCCATTGCACATCCTCTGTAATCTTGTTGCCAATTTCACAGGAGGCAAAGCCACATTGAGGGCTAAGGCTCAATCGTTCCAAAGGTACGTGCTTGGCCGCATCAGCAATGCGGGCTTTGATGAAGTCCTTATCCTCTAATTCAGGCCGTTTAGTTGTAATAAGGCCCAAAACAATTTCCTTATCTTCTGGCACATTGTCCAAAACATCGAAGGTGCCGGCTCTTTCATCATCGTATTCCAAATAGAAGACATTCACCCGTTTATGTTCAAAGAGATAAGGGCCTACAATATCATAAGTACCCGTTGCTGCATAGGTAGAGTTGTAATTGCCGCGACATACATGCATAGCAATGGTCATATCTGCTGGCACCTTTTCCAAGGCCAAGTTATTGAGGCGCAAGTATTTTTTAGCCTCTGCATCAATACTAATGCCAGGTCCTACCTTAGCTTCCCAATAGTCCTTATCCGCAATCATGCCCCAAGTACAATCATCCAACTGCAAGAAGCGACAGCCTGCATCATAGAGTTCACTAATAACCGTTTGATAGGCCTTAGCAATATCTTGAATCAACTCTTCCATATCAGGGTAGTACTTACGGGTGTTGTCACCGTTCTTACCGCGAAAGAGTTCCGACAACATTTGCGCTGGGCCAGGGATAGTTTGTTTTGCTTTAGCATCACCAGCTAACGAGTTCACATATTTGAAATAATTAACGAATGGATGATTGTGTCCATCAATCTTACCCACCAACTGGATAGAACCCGGTGCCGTTTCCTCTCCATGGAACTGGTACCCGTGTTCTAGCTCAATTTCTTCTACACCATTGAGGCCCCACATAAAGTCTAAATGCCAGTATGCTCGGCGGTATTCCCCATCGGTCACAAGAGGATAACCGGCAGCCTTTTGTTCTTCCACCAATTTTTTGATACAGGTATCTTCTACCGCATGTAAGTCAGCCTCAGAAATCTGGCCAGCGGAAAACTTAGTCCGCGCCTCCTTAATAGCTTGGGGGCGCAAGAAAGACCCTACATAATCATATTTTGCTAATACACCTAATGCCATAATCCTCTTCCTCTCTTCTAATAATCTCTTATTCTATATTCCATTATAGGCAGACTTTATGCATAGGCATATGATAAATTATGAGCATTCCTCCATAGTTTTTATCTATGTATACTATTTTCACATGCCCTTATGCCATAAAAAGCCCCCCGATAAACTAATTTACCGAGGGGGGTATAGGCCTACTTCTTAAAGTCTACCTCTAAGAGGATAGGCGTATGATCTTGGCGAGGGCCGGAATCTACCATATCTGAAGCCTTTACAGCCTCTTTTAAGCGGTCAGAGACTAGGAAGTAGTCAATTCTCCAGCCAGAATTATTAATTTTAGAGGTCTTCACCCGTTGAGCAAACCAGGAATAACGGCCTTCTACCTTGCCATGAATGTGGCGGAAGGTGTCCACAAAGCCCTTGGCTAATAGATTAGTAAAGCCAGCCCGTTCTTGATCGGTAAAGCCTGCAGACATATGGTTCCCAGCCGGGTTAGCCAAGTCGATTTCCTCATGGGCTACATTAAAGTCACCCGTAGCGATAACGGGCTTTTCCTTATCCAATTCAGAGAGGTAGTTAGCATAGCACACATCCCACTCTTCCCGTTCAGGCAATCGGGACAAGCCGTCACCAGCATTAGGTGTATACACCGTAGTAAAGAAGAACTCATCAAACTCAAGTGTGGTAATACGGCCTTCGCAATCCATAGTAGAAGGAGCCCCTATAGCTGGGTGGGTCACCACTGGTTGGTAAGTCTTTTTATAGAGGACCATGGTTCCCGCATAGCCTTTTCGAGCTGGCTCTTGGGAGGAAACCCAGGCATAATCATAGCCCGCAAAATAATGGTCCAATGCTTCTTTATGCTTTTTAGAGGGACCCCCTACTGGGAGCTTGGTCTCTTGAATAGCAATGACATCAGCCTCCAACTCTTGTATAGTCTTAAGGACGTCACGAGAGAGCTCAGCCCGTGGAGATTCGCCTGTAAGTGCCGCGTTAAGAGAGTCTATGTTCCAGGAAATAAATTTCATCATATCACCTATTCATTCTTTTTCATTTATCGTCATGCATACCAAACTATGTATGCTTAATCATTATAGGTATTATTATA
>URSE01000044.1 GCA_900550455.1 uncultured Veillonella sp.
GTATTTATTACAGACTAGATCCTTTCCTTAGTATCTATTTATGGATATGCCTTTACAAGTTCTTTAGCATTAAAAAAAGAGGAATATTCTCAAAGAATGAATTGACGGCAATCTAAGACAATGGTACTATAAATACAAGAAAATATTAGTCAACGAAGACTCCTTTAGGGCAGGCCTTTAGCCTGTTCTATTTGGGGTCTTTTAATTTTTTTAGGAGGCTATCATGGCAAAAGATTTATTGTACTACATTCCTGCTGGTCAATATGGTAAAGAGGGTGTTCTGGCTCTTCTCGAACAACATCCAGAGGTTAAATTTGTATCCCTCGTAGGTATCGACTTGGCTGGTAATGATACAGACGAAAAAATCCCTGTATCTGCATTCTTCGATAACTATGAATCCTTCTTTGAAGGTACAGCTGTACAAACTGATGGTTCTTCTGTTGTTTTGACAGATATTGCTACCTTGAATAATGCACGTGTTGATATGTGGGGTGACCCTTCTGTTAACTGGTTTATCGATTACAACTACGAAAACATCGATGAAGAAACTGGATTGCCAACGGGCACCCTCCGTATTCCTGCTTTCTTGAAGCACAACGACCGCTTTGTTGACTCTCGTTCTATCTTGAAACAAGCTTGCCAATACGTGCGTGAAGAAATGCTTTCCACAGTGAAAGAAAAGGGCTTACCTGGTATGCCTCATGTAAAAGCGGAAGACATTGCTGATATTGTATTCACATCTGCTACTGAACTTGAATTCTGGGTTAAAACACCATCTAAATCTGTAGCTAAACGTGATTTGTCCGTATCTCAAAAATTGCAAGAACAATACTGGCAACGGACTCATGGTTCTGTTCGCACTGCTCTTGAACAAGCTGTTGAACGACTTGATCAATATGGTATGTCTGCAGAAATGGGCCACAAAGAAGTTGGCGGTGTTAAGGCTAAGTTGGATGACGACGGTCATGTGGATTCCGTATTGGAACAATTGGAAATCGACTGGAAGTTCTCCAATAATCCATTGCAAACAGCTGATAATGAATTGCAAGCCCGTATCATCGTACGTGAAGTGTTCCGTGAAAACGGTTTAGATGTAACCTTCAAGGCTAAACCTATCATCGGTGTAGCAGGTTCTGGCGAACATACTCATTTCGGCGTTATGGCTAAGTTGAAATCCGGTAAATTCGTTAACCTCTTTAGCCCTGAAGATATGCGCAAAGAAGCGGCTTCTTCCTTGGGTATTGGCGCTATTATGGGCCTTCTCAAAAACTATGAAGCCATCAACCCATTCATTTCCTCCACAACTGACTCTCTTAACCGCTTGAAACCAGGTTTCGAAGCGCCAGTATGTATCGTAACTTCCTTGGGTGTCGATCCTTCCGTTCCATCCCGTAACCGTACTATTCTTTGCGGCTTGATTCGCGATATTGACAACCCTATGGCAACACGTTATGAATTACGTGCGCCAAATCCTTATACTAACACTTATACCGCATTGGCTTTGATCTATCTCGCTGCTTGGGATGGTATGAAGTACGCTATCACTTCCGGTAAGACACAAGCTGAATTAGTAGCTGAACTCTCCAAAAAACCTGGTGAACACGCTGACTATTTGGAAGACGATCGCGCTTACCGTGCTGAAGATGATGTGTTCGAAGATTATACACAAGAAGAACGGGACGCTATGTTCTCCGTTCCACCTGCAACTGTATGGGAAAACATCTTAGGCTTCAAAAATCACCCTGAAAAAGTGGCTGTATTGAGTCAAGGTAATGCTTTTGAAAAAGATTTAATGGAATCCTTTGTTTCTGCTATCTTGAACCGTTGGAAATTAGAATTGGTTTCCCGTATCATCCCTGCTAACCTTCAACAAGTACGCGATATGAAACCTGTTCATGTAGAGGGGGCTAACTCCTGTGATGACCGTCGATTCAAGGCTTTGAACGAACTCCGTTTCTACCTTGCTAAAGACTCTGAAGAACAAGAATCTTTGTTCACGCGCTTGAGTAAGGCTTTGAAAGCTGGTCAATACGACGATGCATCTAAACTCCAAGTCGAAATGAACGATAAAATGGAAGAATTGGAAGCTGCATACGCTCATTACTACAATAATGTTCTTTAATCCATAGGATTAAGAAACTCATAGGAAGGGTTTTCTTAAAACCCCTATACAATCTCCATAAGCTCTTGTTGCCGTCATTGGAATGGTTCTCAGAGTCTTATGGAGATTTTTGTAGGAAATAGAAATTTTCAAATATATCGAAAATTTTAGTTTACTTTATTTTAGATGAGTGGTATACTCTACTCACAAAGTGATTTTTTACTATCCTACATATACAAAGGAGGTTTTTCTCATGGAAAAACGTACAGGCGTAATTACATTTGCTGGTGGTCCTCTTACATTGGTTGGTCCAGAAGTTAAAGTTGGTCAACAAGCACCTGACTTTACCTTGCTTGACAATGAACTCAATGTTAAAACTTTGGCTGATTTTGATGGCAAAGTAAAAGTTATCTCCGTTGTTCCTTCCCTTGATACTGGTGTTTGCGACGCACAAACTCGTTGGTTCAACCAAGATGTAACAAAATTGTCCGATGATGTTGTTGTATTGACAGTATCCATGGACTTGCCATTCGCTCAAGCTCGCTGGTGCGGTGCAGCAGGTGTTAACAATGTTATCACCTTGTCCGACCATAAGGACGCTTCCTTCGGTCAAAACTATGGCTTCTTGATTGAAGAACTCCGCCTCTTGTCCCGTGGTGTTGTTGTCATTAACAAGGATAACAAAGTAACCTATGTGGAATACGTACCAGAAGTAACAAACCCTGTTAACTTCGATGCTGTGTTGGCAGCTGTAAAAGAAGATATCTAATAGATTTTCTTACAAGAAGCCCCCTAGCTTATTGGCTAGGGGGCTTTTTATAGTATAATGGGAACGTAATGAAAATCGAGCTGACTGTGTTTACTACCTTAATTCCGACATCAGTTCAGCTTTGTGGAGAGAATAGGCTAGGACTATCATATGGAAGTAATCACATCCAAGGACAACCGGACACTTAAATACGCCATGTCCCTGAAGCAACGGAAGCAACGAAATAAGCATAAAGAGTTTTTGGTAGAAGGACTGCGAGCCGTCCGTGATATGGTAGTCCGTGACCGGCTTAGAAATCTCCTCATAAAAGAGTCCTTGATTCATAGCCCTGAGGTCGAAGAGCTTATGGCTATGGATAAGCCCATCATTGCCTTTTCTGTGCGCGATGATCTCTATACCCCTTTAGAAGATACCGTTAATGGACAAGGAGTCATGGGGATTGCTCGTCAGGGACAGCCTAATTTTTCCGCCTTTCAGGCGCAAGATGGGCTCTACGTGCTTCTTGACGGGGTCCAAGACCCAGGCAATATGGGAACTCTGATTCGGACGGCTGTAGCAGCGGGGGTTAAGGCTCTCTTTGTATCTAAGGGGTCCGTAGACGTGTATAATGAAAAAACGATACGATCTGCTCTTTCAGCCATAGGGGAATTGACCATCTATACTGGTCTCGACGATCAGGATATAGAAAATCTAATTCTTCACAAGAACCTTAGAGCCTATGTGACAACCCTTGAGGATGCTAAGGACTACAGTGCTGTAACCTATGATGCTAAGACCCTTTTGGTTTTGGGAAATGAAGGGCAGGGGGTTAGAGGTCCTATACAGGCTTTATGCCAAGAGCGCATCCACATCCCCCTCTATGGGCCTATTGAGTCCCTCAATGTAGGGATAGCTGGCGCTTTAGCTATGTATAAAGTACGAGAAGAATGGACAAAATAGCTATATTGTTTTATTATGTCCCTATAAAAAAGGGGAATAATCAATAAAACAAAGAATTGAGTAATGTTCTTGTAATCATAAAATGTATTTGTTAAAATAACATATATCCACTATAGGAGAACACACTCTGTGGTTCTCCTCTTTTTATTGATAGGTAATATCATGTCTCAATTGATTGTTAATGCAGATGATTTTGGCCTTCACCCCGCCGTGAATGAAGCCATCATCAAGGGCCATAGAGAAGGGATTATATCCTCTACATCCCTCTTAGCATCAGGCCCTGCCTTTGATCAAGCTGTTTCCTTAGCTGGGGAGAATCCTAGTTTAGGAATCGGCGTTCATACTTGCTTGGTAGGGGGATTACCTCCGGTGGCACCAGTGGACCAGGTAAGGTCATTAGTCACAGAGGAAGGACTCTTTCCATTGACCTACATCGAGCTGATGAAAAAGATGTATTCTGGCACTCTTAATTATAATGAGGTCTATATAGAATTAAAGGCTCAATTTGATAAGGTATGTCAATCTGGTTTGACTATAACGCATGCCGATGGTCATCAACATATGCATATGCTGCCAAAGATTTTGCCTATTGTGGTAGCTCTTATGAAAGATAGGGGCCTTCATAAGATTCGCATCCCTCAGGAGGCTAAGGCCTTTACTAATGGGGTACATAATCCTGGCCGTCTGGTTGGGAAGATCGGATTATCCTATGTGGCTGCTGGAGCTCGTAAAAGGATTGAAGCCTGGCATATGACGGCACCAGACCATTTTTGGGGGATGATTAACGGGGGGCAACTTACGCAAGACGCTCTAGAACCTATTCTTCATAGGGTTGCACAAGAGGATGGGGTTCATGAAATTATGACTCATCCCGGCTCTGATAACCAAGCTCTAGGTCAGCTTTTCCAGTGGGGTTATCACTGGGAAGAAGAGGAGGCCGCAATGACTTCTGCAAGGACTCGATTAATCTTGGAAGAAAAGGGGATTGAACTCATTAATTATGGTGATCTCCCATGAATAAGATGGTCAAGCGAGGCTTGTTCTTAGGCCTTATAGTACTGCTTGTATCAGCAGTTACTATTTACTTTACCATAGATCTCAAAGCACTGGCTTCATTGGATCACTTTAAGTTATCCTCTCTCATTCTGGCGGCTTTGGCTTTGACTGTGGGCCTATTTTTTGATGGCCGTCGCCTTCAGCGGCTAGTTAAGATGGTTGGTTATGACCTGTCTTTACAAGCTGTTTTACGAGTTATTTTTTCTAACTACTTCATGGCCCTCTTAACGCCTGGTGCTTCTGGAGGGGCTGTAGCTCAAGTCTTAATCTTAAAATCTTATGGGATTCCTCTTATGGAGGCTACACCTATAGTCTTGGTAAGGACGATTTTTTCTATCCTCTTTTTAATTGTCATGCTGCCTCTAGTAGTTTGGCAAACGGATGTGACCATACCCTATATCTCACAAGGCATGCTCTTAACCTTGTCCTTCCTAGCCGTTTTCTCCTTGCTACTTGTACTGTATCTCCTTCAAACTAAGTTTGTAAGGAGTCTTATATACCAGCTAGGGAATCGATTACATAAAACAAGCCCTAAGTCTCTATTAATTAAGTTAGATCGACTCAATGAAGGCTTTGGTCTCCTTTACAAGCATCCTAGGGACTCCTTCTTAGTGTTTATAGAATCAGGACTTAGCCTCTTGGCCCTCTATTGTATAGGTCCAGCTCTTATGTTTGCCTTTACAGGAGATTTGCCCTTAGTGACTCTTTTGGGCTACATGATTGTTCTTAATCTTATCCTCTACTTCGCTCCTACCCCTGGTGGGACTGGGGTGGCAGAAGGCCTATTTATAGTTTTATTTGGAGCCTTTGTCCCAACTGGAACCATAGGACTCATTGCAGTAGCTTGGCGACTGGTAGCTGAATATATTCCTTTCTTAATCGGCATGTATGCTGTCCTAACCCTCTATGGGGCTCAGTTTATTGCTAAGGCAAGCAAAGATACAGAAGCTAACTCTTGATATAGGTTGCTTTGCCTTATGTACAACTCATTACATTAACTTATACTTGTGCGGATCTTAAGGGTCCAAGCTTTCATGTCATAGACATTCTCGTCGAATTCTTAAGGAGGTTTGACATGGCAAAACCTAAACAAGATAAATATTATTTGGTACAAGAAGACATTCTTCCAGAAGCGATCAAAAAGACTATTAAGGTTAAAGAAATCCTCAAGATGGGGGAAGTGAAGACCATCAATGAAGCAGTGGAAAAGATGGACTTATCTAGATCTGCTTATTATAAGTATAAGGACTATGTATTCCCATTCTTTGAAATTGCTCAAGGAAAAATCGTATCCATTACAATTTCTATGATGAATGATCCTGGCATGTTATCTGCTATCCTCAATAGTGTAGCTGACCACAATGGGTCTATTTTGACTATTAATCAGGATATTCCCTTGCAAGGGATAGCAAACTGTACTATCTCCTTTGAAACCAAGAACCTAATTGGGTCCTTGGAAGGTCTTCTAGATTCCATCCGGACCATTCAAGGAGTAATTAAGGTAGATATCCTAGGTCAAGCCTAGTTTTATTCTCTAGACCACAGACTTGTTAGAAAGGACTGCTTATGAAGACAATCAATATCGCTCTTCTCGGTTTTGGTACTGTAGCTCGAGGTGCTTTCGACCTCTTGACGGGTAATAAAAAAGAAATCACTAACCGGACGGATGTGGATATTACTATTTCTAAAATCTATGTACGGGACCCTAAAAAACACGAGGATAAAACTTTGCCGGTAGGGACTCAATTCGTTACTGACGTGACGGATATCATGATGGATGATTCCATCGATATCGTGGTGGAGCTTATGGGCGGTACAACCTTTGCTAAAGAGTGTGTGGAAGCAGCCCTCAAAGCTAAGAAAAATGTAGTCACTGCCAACAAAGATCTCATGGCAGAAGCAGGACCTTATCTTTTTGATCTGGCTGGCAAGAATGGAGTAGATCTTCGATTTGAAGCAGCTGTTCTAGGAGCAATTCCTATTATTCGCACCATGTATGATTCCTTGGGTGGCAATAAGATTTCCGAAATCGTGGGGATTATGAACGGGACGACCAACTTCATCCTCTCCAAGATGACAGAGGATGGTGCTGGCTATCAAGAAGTCTTAAAAGAGGCCCAAGATTTGGGGTACGCCGAAGCTGACCCTACAGCAGATGTGGAAGGCTATGATGCAGCTCGTAAATTGGCTATCTTGGGGTCTATCGCCTTTAATCGTCGCCTCTTCTTTGAAGATGTCAACTGTGAAGGGATTAGTAAAATCGATAAGATTGATATCAAGTGTGGCAAGGACATGGGCTATGTAATTAAACTTTTGGGCATTGCTCGCGAATCACGCAAGGGCGTTTCCCTCAATGTGTATCCGGCCTTCATTCCTTTTGAACATCCATTGGCTTCGGTGCGTGGGTCCTATAATGCCGTTTATATTAGGGGGAATGGCTTTGATGATGTCATGCTCTATGGGCGTGGAGCCGGGTCTTTGCCAACTGGGTCTTCTGTTGTGGCCGATATCATGGAAGAAGCTATCAATGTAGCACGCCATAATACGGGTCGTCGCATTCAGTTCTACTATGATCAAAAGGAAATTTATGCCCCTGGTAAGATTGAATCATGTTACTATATGCGCTTAGTTGTGGAAAATAAGATGGGTGTATTGGCTAAGGTGGCTGAGAAATTTGCTGAACAACGTATTTCCGTATTAAATGTGGTACAACAAATGGAAAAGCCAGAAACAGCCACCCTTGTTATTACTACTTCTAAGTGCCCTGGTGCCTATATTTCCAATGTCATTGACTCCTTTAATCACTTGCGGTCTGTAAAGAGCGTAGCTAGCGTGATTCGAATTATGGATTAGGGGGGATTCTTATGGCTGATGTGCGCGTACAAGTACCAGCAACCTCTGCTAATTGTGGCCCTGGCTTCGACTGTCTGGGCCTAGCATTGGAGCTGTATAATGAATTTACATTTACTTATGATGAAAGTGCTAGTTCTTACACGTACAGCTTTTCTGGATTTGGGGCCGACCTATTAAAGGAGGAAGACCCTAAGAAAAACCTCATCGGGTTGGCTATGGAACAGGTCTTTGCCAAGGCTGGCCAACCTATTCAATATGGTCATATCACTTCGGATACAATGATTCCTCCTTCCCGGGGATTAGGTTCTTCCTCAACAGCTATTGTTGGAGGCTTACTTTTAGCCAATGCTCGGGTAGATAATCCTTTGACCAAGGAAGAACTTTTGGTGATTGCCAATCGCATGGAAGGTCATCCAGACAATGTAGCGCCAGCTATTTATGGCCATCTTTGTTGCTCTGCTGCCGAAGGAGAAACTGTCTACTCCACCTTTATTGAAGTGCCAGATGACCTGCATTTTGCTGTAGTAGTGCCGGAAATCCTGGTTTCGACGGAATATGCTCGGTCTGTTTTACCTCAACATGTTCCTTATAAGGAAGCTATTGGTAATGTGGCCCACGCATCGCTTTTTGTATCTTCCATGATTACGGGACAACTGGATAACCTAAAAGTAGCTTTGCACGATTACTTGCATGTTCCTTATAGGAAGGCTCTTATTCCTCATTGTGATCAGGTCTTTGCAGCCGCTCGCCAAGAAGGTGCCTATGGGGCTACTATATCTGGTTCTGGATCTACCCTTATAGCTTACTGTACATCCTCTACGGTGGAGGCTGTTGCCAAGGCTATGGGGAGGGTCTATCAAGAGGCTGGTATTGGTTATCATGTATATTGTCTTAAGGCAGACTCCCAGGGAGCTAAGATCCTAGATTAGGGTTTTATAGGGGAGGATGAGTGATATCAAGAATATAT
>URSE01000045.1 GCA_900550455.1 uncultured Veillonella sp.
CATCTACGTCCTTCACATAGGATGCATCGTGCCCGATGTGAATGGTAGCCCCTTGGGACCGGAACTTTTCGATAACTGGTGATTCCTTAATATCGGATCCAGAGACTTCATATCCTTTTGCAATCAAAATATTTGCAATGGCCCGCATACCAGAACCGCCAATACCAATCAAGTGAATCTTTTTGATCCCCTCTAACATGTTTATCTCTCCTAACTAAGATTATTATTTTGCAATTTCCAAGGCTAAGTCTGCGATGTCTTTAGCCGCATTTGGTTTACCCAAATCTTTAGCGGCCTGAGCCATCCGTTGACACATATGAGGATTGTTCATAAAGCTTTCAATCTCTTCTATCAAATCATGGGAGGTCAGAGCCTTATCCACAATCATATGAGCCGCTCCTCGTTGCACGAAAATTTGCGCATTGAAGGTTTGATGATCTTCCGCCGCATAAGGATAAGGAATCAAAACAGATGGAATTCCCCTAACCGCCAACTCTGCAAGGCCGATAGCACCAGCTCGGAAAATAGCTAAATCGGCTGCAGCTAAGGCCTTAGGCATATCATGCAAATACGGCAGGATCAGGGACGATTGCCCATACTCTTCCTGACCTTCTTCCATATCCAAGGCTTGAGTTACGGAGTGGTACTCACCAGAACCAGTAAGATGGATCAACTTGATGCCAGGATTATTCTTAAAGTGCTCATGCACTTCAATCATAGCCGTATTAATAGAACGAGCTCCACGGGACCCACCAGAAATGAGCACGGTAAATTGATTATCGGCTAGGTGGAAGAAATCACGCCCCTCTTGGCGGGTATCAGCCAAGACTTCTGGTCGTACAGGATTACCCGTATATACAACCCGCCTACACTTATGAAAATACTTAGCTGCCTCTTCATAACCAACAGCCACCACCTTTACCACACGAGATAAGATTTTGTTGGTAACGCCAGCAATAACATTTTGTTCTTGAATGATGGTAGGAATGTTACGTAAGGCTGCCGCCATCAGTATAGGGCCACATACATAGCCGCCCGTGCCAATAACCACATCTGGCTTAAATTTAGATATGATTTGGTTAGCCTTCCATAAGGATTGAGCAGTCTTAGCAAGAGTAACCAAGGTGCTTAGGCCCAAATGCCGTTGTAAGCCTTGGGCTGGAATGCTCTCAAAGGGAATCCCCTCCTTGCGGACTAGGGTCGCTTCAAGACCTGCTTCTGTCCCCACATAAAGAACTTCTGCATCGGTACTTGCCATAATCTGTTTATAAATGGTAATAGCCGGATAAATATGGCCACCCGTACCACCTCCGGAAATAATAATCCGTTTTTTCATGATTTCATTCCCCTTTTAACCGCAATACTTCTCGTTTGAAATCACAACCACGCTCTTCAAAACAGGAATACCAATCAAAGCTAGAGCAAGCTGGTGATAGGAGAACAACATCTCCTTTTTGGCCCAGTTCTCGACCTAGATTTACAGCTTGGCCCATAGAGGATGCCCGATGAATGGACTCAATCCCTATATCTCGTGCAGCTGCTTCAAATCTGTCCGCCGCCTCACCCATAAGAATGAGCTCCTTCGTATGATCTTTGACCACCTTCATAAATTCATTTAAAGGCGTCATCTTATCATGGCCACCCATAAGAAGAATGACCTTCTGATCAAAAGAAGCCAAGGCCTTTTCAACGGAGTCCGTATTAGTCGCCTTAGAATCATTGTAATAGGTTATACCATCAATGGTGTCAACCCGTTCTAAACGGTGCTCAACAGCCTTAAAATTAGCAATAGCATCATGGATAACATCAGGTCCCACACCCAATGCATAGGTTAAAGCGATAACAGACAAGATATTTTCCACGTTATGAGCCCCTGGAATGGGGATTTGATTTTTGCTGATTATAGGTTGCGCATGCCCATCTTTAACGGCATAACAAGTAGTCCCTGCAAAATACGCTCCATCAGTCACCACCTCTTTTTGACTGATGCAAAGTACTTTGCCAGTAGCTCGGTCCTTCATACCAGCCACAATAGGATCGTCAAGGTTGAGAACTACAAAGTCGCTAGGCCCTTGATTTTTAAAGATATTCTCCTTGGCCAAACGGTAGCCATCCATAGTCTTATGGCGGGCTAGATGGTCAGGTGTTAGGTTAAGAACAATCGCGCCATGAGCCTTAAAACTATGAATAGATTCCAACTGGTAACTGGATAATTCCGCCACCAAGACACCATTTTCAGGAACAGCAAAGGCCGCTTCTGATAGGGAGTCACCTATATTCCCCCCCACATACACAGGAAAGTCAGTCCCCTTCATAACATCCGCTAATAGAGTTGTGGTAGTCGTTTTTCCATTGGTCCCTGTAACTCCCAAAATGGGTGCCTTCGACACTTGGTAGGCCACTTCTACTTCGCCAACCACGGGAATTCCTGCTGCTTTTGCGGCTAGGAGAATAGGAATCGTCAAGGGAAGTCCTGGCGATACGACAATCATGTCTATCCCTTCTAAGAGACTTTCATCTTGTCGGCCTGTAATAATGGATACACCCAAGTCCTTTAGTTTAGCTTCTGTAGTGGGCTCTAAATCGATTGCTTTAAGGTCATTAAGAATAACCTGTGCCCCCAATTTTCCTAAGACATGAGCGGCTCCAATACCTGATGTGCCTGCGCCAATCACCAAGATTTTATTTCCTGTATAATTCATACAACACCTAACCTTTAGGAGGATATAAAACCCTCATTTATACTTTACAGACCAATTATTTCGTTTACAGACCAAGCTATATCTTTCTTCCACTCAAGGGAGGAAACCATTTCTTTTCATTATAGCACTGCCAGTAGAAGTCCAACAATTGCCAATATAGCTCCACACAGCCAAAAACGACCAACAACAGTTGTTTCTTTCCAACCAGATAATTCGAAGTGATGGTGAATTGGAGACATTTTAAACACCCGTACACCGCGGGTTTTAAAAGAAATAACCTGTATGATAACGGACAGAGCTTCCATAACAAAAATGCCACCGATGACTACCAAGAGGAGCTCTGCTTTTAAGATAATCGCCATGCCCGCAAAGGCTGCTCCCAAAGCCAAAGAACCTGTATCGCCCATGAAAACCTTTGCAGGATGAATGTTAAAGAACAAGAATCCCAAACAAACAGCGCAGATAAGAGCCGCAAAGAAGGTAATGGTGAAATTACCCATGATGATACCCAAAACCGCAAAAGCGACTGCTGCAATAGCAGATGTACCTGCTGCCAACCCGTCCAAGCCATCGGTCAAGTTAACCGCATTGGAAGAACCAACGATGATAAGGAAGGCCAAGACATAGTAGAACCAGCCTAGGTTAATATCGACGTCAACTACTGGAATCCACAGACTTGTTGGAATCATGAGATAGTGATCCATAATGTAGAGAAAAATGGCTGCTAAGATGAATTGACCCAGGAGCTTTTGCTTGGCAGTAAGGCCTAAGTTACGTTTTTTAGCAGCCTTCACAAAATCATCAAAGAAGCCCAAAAGGCCATGACCCAAAGTAAGAATCAGAAGAGCAAAGGTTGTAGGGTTCCATTTACCAAATACCAGCGTCCCCAAGAGGAGGGCTAGGAGCATGAAAACACCACCCATAGTTGGCGTGCCAGCCTTAGCTTGATGCCCTTGAGGTCCTTCTTCCCTGATAGCTTGTTGAGCGTGCAATGATGCAAGGCCTCGAATCCCAAATTTTCCAAAAACCAGGGTAATGATCAGGGTCATCACAAAGGGGATAATCAAGTGTATAAATAAATGTGACAACATATCCATTAGTAAAACTCCCTTATTCTAATTCCGCTTAGACTCTTCTTGTTCCTTTAATTCTTCTACGACCCGTTCCATACGAAGGCCGCGAGACGCTTTTACGAGAACTACGTCCCCTTCCTCATGGTCCGCCTCATAAAGGTTAGCCATTTCTAGGTGACTTTTACAAGCTTGTACATGAATTCCTCCCTTTCGGGCTTCATCACCAATAAACTTGGCAGCTTCTCCGAATGTGTAAAGTACATCATAACCTTCAGTAACTAAGAGACGACCAATTTGTCGATGACCTTCTTCTGTGAAGTCTCCTAATTCCAACATATCACCCAACATGGCAACCTTTCTTTTACCTTGAAGTTGGCCCAAGGCCTTAATGGATTCAGCCATAGACGATGGATTGGCATTATAGGTATCGTTAAGGACTACAAAGTCCTTAAAAGCAACGATTTCTTGGCGAAGTGGTGTGCCAGTAAAAACTTCTAGCCCTTTTTTTATCTTTGCTGCACTGAGACCACAAGTCCTCCCTACTGCAATAGCAGCCAAGGCATCCAAAACATTATGTTCCCCAATCATTGGCAAAAAGACATCAAAGACATCGTCATAGCATTTACAAGTGAATTTAATGCCATCCTTCTTATAGGTCAAGTTAGAGGCCTTAAGGGTAGCATTATTTTGAATCCCATAGGTCATAGTCTTGCCCTTAGCGATGTTAGCCATTTCTGCTACATAGTGGTCATCAGCATTCAATATAGCAATAGAGTCCTCATCCAAGCAAGCAATGAGTTCCCCTTTGGCCTGTGCGATTTTTTCTTGAGACCCTAAGAGCTCAATATGTGAGGTCCCTACATTAGTAATAACACCTACCGTTGGCTCTGCAATAAGGGCCAACTCTTCAATTTGTCCTAAGCCCCGCATCCCCATTTCAACGACACAGGCTTGATGGTCTTCGGTAAGACCTAAGAGGGTTTTAGGAAGACCAATTTCATTGTTGAAGTTTTTCTCCGTTTTCAAAACTTTGAATTGAGTAGCTAAAACTGCAGCTACCATTTCTTTAGTTGTTGTTTTACCGGATGAACCAGTAATTGCAATGACAGGAATGGAAAAACGTCGACGATGGGAGCGAGCCAAATCTTGATAAGCCTTGAGCGTATTAGGAACCTCGATACAAGGAAAACCTTCTAAAGTTCGCCCTAGGTCTACAATAGCCCCAGCCGCACCCATTTCTTGCGCCTTAGCCAGAAAATTATGGCCATCAAAGTTGTCCCCCTTAAGGGCTACAAAAAGGCACCCCTCTTTAATTGTGCGCGTATCTGTAGAGACATCAGCAAAACTAATGGTTTCTGTTCCTTTGTAGATACCATTTGTTGCTGTTACAACCTCTGCCAAGGTGAATTGTGCCATATGAGCCGCCTCCTCGTTTCTATACAAGGCCAAACAAGCGTCCCCTACTTAAGGGAACGCAAAGCTTGGCGAGCCACTTCACGATCGTCGAAGTGGATAGTCTTATCCTTTAAAATTTGATACGTTTCATGCCCTTTACCGGCAATGATAACCACATCCCCCGCTTGTGCTTCTTTAATTGCCTCATGGATAGCTTCCGACCGATCTACAATCACTTGGTAGCTGGTCCCCTCTCGCAAGGCTTCTTTTACACCTGCTGCTACATCCGCCACAATCTTGACAGGGTCTTCCGTCCGCGGATTATCGGAAGTTACAAAGATCCGGTCTCCATATTGGGCTGCAAACCGCCCCATAATTGGCCGCTTAGTGGCGTCTCGGTCACCACCGCAACCAAAGACTACAATAATTCGATCTTTCGTAATTGCCTTAGCTGTTTTAAGGATATTTTCCAAGCCATCTGGCGTATGGGCATAGTCTACCACAACGGCAAAATCTTGCCCTTCATCAACCAATTCAAAGCGACCTGGAACCGCTGTAAAGGTGGTTAATGCCTTATCAATTGCTTCCATAGACAATCCTTCTTGTAGGCAGGCCCCAATAGCAGCTAGGGTATTGTATACATTAAAGAGGCCTGTTGTATTCATCTTCACAGGGTAAGAGGACCCATTATACTCGACGGTATAGGCAGAGGACTTGGATGTCATGGTCACATCATGGGCATTGAGGGTCCCCTTCTTCTGTGTAGAGTAGGTAATAACAGGTACCTTAGTAAGGTCCATAATCCGTTGCCCATAAGGATCATCGATATTAATAACAGCTCCCTTAGGGGACTTATGAGGACTTCCTTGGGTCAAGCCTGTAAATAGCTTGCACTTAGCAGCTAAATAATTCTCAAAGGTTTTGTGAAAATCCAAATGGTCTTGGGTCAAATTAGTAAATACCGCTGTATCGTATTCAACACCTGCCACCCGCCCTAGGGCTAAAGCGTGAGAGGATACTTCCATAATGCAGTGAGACACACCTGCATCCACCATCTTTTGCAAGATGTGTTGTAAGTCAACCACATCAGGTGTGGTGTTATGGATAGGAAAAGTTTGATCTCCAATAACGATATGAACCGTACCTATAATCCCTACCTTGTGGCCTTGTTCCCGTAACATATGGGCAATCATATGGGTCGTCGTAGTCTTACCATTAGTACCTGTAACCCCAATCATGCGCATCTTACCAGCAGGATAATCAAAGAAGAATGGTACTAGCGTCATCATAGCTTGTCGTGTATCACTAACCTTGATGATGGTGACCGAACCAGATACAGACACATCCTTGGATACTAAAAGGGCCGCCGCTCCAGCATCTACTGCTTTTTGAACAAAATCATGGCCATCTACGGTCGCCCCATCCAAGGCAATAAACAGGGTGCCTGATGCTACTTTACGAGAGTCAGCCGTAATATCGAGGATTTCTTTTTTATTAGGCCCTGTGACAGAGGCGTCATTCAAAAGGGCTAGTAAGGCTTCTAAATTCTTCACGAGATTCACTCCTATATACATAAGAGAAGCAGCCATTTCAGGCTGCTCCTTCCCAGTCAACAATCACACTAGCGGGAGCCGCGGTCCCCTTGCGTTGCTTTTGTGCTATACACAAAGGCATCTGGCAATACAAGACCCAACTCTTCAGTGGCAATCTTTTGAATCCGTGTAGGAGACTTAAGGGCCGCCACTTCCACTTGGAGTGTGTCATTATCTTTTTTTAATTGTACTACTTGATGCTGAGCATTAACCACCTCATAGCCCATTTTTGTTGCCAGACCATGCATGATAGCCAATAAGACGAGAAGAGCTACAACGATACCCACGGTCTTGAGAACTTGTACCATAGCTGGAGAGAAATCAAATAAAATACCTGGTGTACGTTTTCCTATCCGTCGATTCGCTAAGGAGTCTCCTCCCGCTTGTACACCCACTGTTCTCTTTGCCAACATGATACTGCCTCCTCAATAATCCCTTACAGTTTTGTAGCCACACGTAATTTTGCACTTCTCGAACGAGGATTTGCCTCCACTTCTTCCCGGCTTGGCTCAATGGCCTTATTCCTCGCTTGTACCACCGCTTTATGATGACATACACAAACCGGTAGTTCTGGCGGGCATATGCAAGCGGTAGATAATTCCTTAAATGTTTGTTTGGTAATCCGATCCTCCAGGGAATGGAAGGTAATGACACCAATTTTCCCTCCCGGCTTAAGCAAACTAACTGCATCCACAAAGGAATCATGTAGGATAGCAAGTTCACGGTTAACCTCTATACGAATAGCTTGAAAGGTTCGCTTAGCTGGATGGGGGCCATCCTGCCGCGCCTTGGCGGGGATGGCTTTTTTTATAATTGTCACCAATTGACCAGTCCTTGTAATCCGTTCCTCCTGACGGGCTGCCACAATGAAATCGACGATGCGCTTAGCCCACCGTTCTTCACCGTAGTCCTTTAGGATGCGGACCAAGTCTTCTGGTTCATAATCGTTAACAACCTCTTCAGCAGTTAGGGGATATTCCATATCCATACGCATGTCCAAAGGGCCATCATGCATATAGGAGAAGCCCCGTCCTGGTGTATCCAACTGATAGGAGGATACGCCAAGATCGAAGATAAAGCCATCTACATGGTCAATTCCCTCTGCCAATAAAGCTTCTTTTAGGTCACAAAAATTGGTTTGTATAGTTTTGACCTGACACTTCAAATCCCCCAAGCGCTGGCATGCCACCTTAAGGGCTGTTGTATCTTGGTCAAGCCCCACTAAGAGGCCTCTTTCTGTTAGTCGCATCCCTAATGCATGAGAGTGCCCTGCTCCACCCAGGGTGCAGTCCACATAAATACCATTAGGATCTGTAATAACAGAGTCTACCGTTTCGCGTAAGAGCACGCTTGTGTGATTGAATTCCAAACTACCTCCTAGAATGCAAGATCCTCAATTGTTTCAACTAATTCTTCAACCTTAGGACCTACATCACCCATATAGGTATTCCATTTTTCCTGGCTCCATATTTCCACATGGTCACCAGCGCCTACAACGACAGATTTTTTGTCCAAGCCTGCATGTTGGCGAAGGGTGGTGGGAATCAATACGCGTCCTTGCCCGTCAAATTCAGATTCAGTGGCCTTGCCAAAAATCATCCGTTTTAAGGCGCGAATACTAGCTTTAGTGGTTGGTTGTTTGTTCAAAGTGGTTACGATAGAATTCCATTTTTCTTCATCATAAACGAAGAGGCAGTCATCCAGACCCATAGTGATAATGCACTTATCACCTAACTGTTCACGTATCTTAGCCGGCATAATCATACGCCCTTTGGCATCGATGGAGTGATTAAATTCACCCATGAACATGGCCTGTCACCACCTTTCCTTCTTATTCATTCACCACTATATGGAACATTCTACCACAATCCCCCACTCATAACAATAA
>URSE01000046.1 GCA_900550455.1 uncultured Veillonella sp.
AAAACCACAAAATAAAAGAGCATATGACCTATTACAAAAAGTCATATGCTCTAAAAAAATTTAATTATACATTAGAAATCCTAGCGTCTCCTCATGGCCTTAGGCCTATCTAAGACCATGGACCAAAGGATTCCCTGGCGGAAGGAATCCTTAGACAGGTCCCTTACACCACCTATTTGCCCCCTCTTGATGAAGTCATCTCCACTGGTATCTTCTTGAGAGGAGGCTTTCTTGATTTTGGCCATCTTAGCCCGCAAAGCTTGTTGGCGGGCTAATTCATCCCGATCCGCAGAGGCTTGGGCCGCTCGTTCAGCCGCCTGGGCCTCCCGATGGCGACGAAGGTCTTCTCGACTCAAGTATTGGTCTTCCGATTGAGCCTCAGTCTGTGTCTGTAAGCCACCATCATAGGACCCCTCCATTTCATCTGCTTGATAGGATACCCCAGATGGGTTTTGTGGCTCTTGGGATGGCTTACGCTCGATCTTAATGCCATATTCTCGTTCCATATCTTCCCAGGTCATCTGATTCCCAGCAGATGGTTTTGAAGAAGGCTTGGACTCCTTCTTACCAACCTTGCCTACCAGACTGACAATAAGATAGATAATAGCAAAGAGAATGGGCAAGTAATTCAATACATCTTCCATAGGGCCCCTCTTACTTACCCTCTTGATCTTGACCAGAGAGGCTTTCACGCATCTTGGTATCAGCCATAATGTTATTCATATTGTAATAGTCCATGACTCCCATATGACCTTGACGAAGGGCCTCAGACAAGGCTTGTGGTACTTCTGCTTGTGCTTCTACAACCTTAGCTTGCATTTCTTGGGTGTAAGCCTTCATTTCTTGTTCCTTAGCAACCGCCATAGCACGACGTTCTTCCGCACGAGCCTGAGCGATTTTTTTATCGGCTTCTGCCTGATCAGTCATGAGTTCAGCACCAATATTACGTCCTACATCCACATCAGCGATATCGATGGATAAGATTTCAAAGGCTGTCCCTGCATCCAAGCCTTTAGCCAATACCGTACGGGAGATATGATCTGGATTTTCTAAGACATCCGTATGTTCTTCAGAAGAACCTACAGTTGTTACAATACCTTCTCCGACACGGGCAATGACGGTTTGCTCACCGGAGCCACCAACCAGACGATCGATGTTAGCTCGTACGGTAACACGAGCACGTACGCGCAGTTCGATACCATTCTTGGCCACCGCAGAAATGATAGGCGTTTCAATAACCTTCGGGTTGACGGACATTTGCACTGCTTCCAATACATCACGACCCGCCAAGTCAATGGCAGCAGACCGTTCGAACGTCAAAGGAATAGAAGCCCGTTCCGCCGCTATCAAGGCATCCACCACACGGTTAACATCGCCACCAGCCAAGTAGTGGGCTTCCAACTGGTTGACATTAACGGACAAACCAGCCTTGTTAGCTTTCACCAAAGGCAAGACGATTTGGGTTGGATTAACCCGACGAAGGCGCATGCCGACGAGGGTAAAGATACCAACGTTAACACCGGCCGCCATAGCGGAAATCCAAAGGCCCAGTGGCACGAAATGCAAGAAAATCATGATAGCTACAATAAATAATACTGCGCCAATCAGTAGAGATGCTCCTATAACCATATTTAGTCTCCTTTTACAAGATTACCTTAGTCTTCTGCTAGAGGTCTTACGATAGTTCGGCCTCCTATGACCTTACTTACCACAATCGGTGTACCCGGTTCAACAAATTCCCCTTCGGTCACCACATCCACAAATTGACCATTAATGGATGCAATCCCCGCTGGTCGCAAGGTAGAATGCGCTGTCCCTCGCAAGCCCACTAGCTTGTTTTGCGTATCATTGGATACATAGCCATCAGCTGAATCAGACCGTTTTTTAAGGGTTAATTTACGACCCATCCAAGAGTTAGGGAAGAAATTAATCACCCACAGGCCCAACAAGAATACGAGAAGGCTAATGACCACCATCCAGAGGACACCATCAATGCCACCGCCACTGATATCATAAATTCCGTACATGAGAACTACGTAGCCAATGACGCCCAGGATACCACCAGGAATCACGCATTCCAAAATCAGTAAGGCCAAGCCTAATAAAATAAAAGCCATTGCGGTCATAGGTTCACCTCCTTCATAAAATTAAATGATAGCTCATATCACTATTATACTATCTTTTCAAGCCCTTTTAAAAGCTTATTCCCCTCACAAATTTCTCCATCGAGGAAGAAAAAAAGCCTATGGGAGTCTATATTATTTAGGAAAAAAAAGATACAAAAACAGGTAAAGGGACCGGTTCTACTAGAACCGGTCCCCTTAATAGATACCTATATGCCTTTATTTTAATTGGCTATTACCCAAGCCTGTCTTGCGAAGGAGCAAGAATACAATCGAAATAATCATAGCCACCACAGTCGCTAGACCCATACCCTTCAGTTGAACAGGACCAATGGTAACCCCTGCCCCTGACAAGCCAACAACAAGGACGATGGCCGTAAGCATAAGGTTAGCTGGTTTGGTATAATCCACCTTGCGTTCAACCAACATCCGAAGGCCAGATGCGGCAATGATCCCGAAAAGAAGGATGGACACACCGCCCATAACAGGTACAGGAATGGCATGAATCACGGCGGATACCTTGCCAATAAAGGAGATGATGATGGCCAAGAGAGCCGCTCCACCGATAACCCAGACAGAGAAAACCCGCGTAATAGCCAATACGCCTATATTTTCCCCATAGGTCGTATTAGGCGTAGCCCCAAATATACCAGAAATAATATTCGCTAGGCCATCACCTAAAAGGGATTTCTTAAGACCTGGTTCAGCCATGAGATCCTTACCAACGATGTTAGATGTGACTACTAAGTGACCAACGTGTTCTGCAAAGACCACAAAGAGGGCTGGCATAATCATAAGAATGGCATTCATATCGAATACAGGTAAGCCATAAAACTCAGGTGCTGCGATCCATGGTGCATTTTGAATGGAAGCCAAATCTACAACGCCCATAAAGAGACCCACTACATAACCTGCAATAATCCCCAAAAGAACAGGAATCACGGCCAGGAATCCACGGAAGATGACAGATCCAAATAAAGTCACCAAAAGGGATACAGAAGCCAAAATAATAGCTTGCTCATGAGTCATGTTGAGGCTCTGCCATTGGTCACCCATAAAGCCCGCCATGGACATGGCCACGGGAGCAAGTTCGAGACCAATAACAGCTACGATAGCCCCCATAGCAGCTGGTGGGAAGAGAATGTCTATCCACTTAATACCTACGTACTTAACAATAAGGCTCAAGATGACAAAGGAGAGGCCAAAAACGATGAAGGCGCCCTTAGCGGCTTCAAAACCTAAACCTGCTGCTAAGACGGAAGAAACGGGTGCAATAAAGGCAAAGGAAGAGCCCAAATAAGCAGGAATCTTACCTTGTGTTACAAAGAGATAGAGAAGGGTGCCAATCCCGTTCATGATTAAAGCCGTAGCCGGATCGACATGAAGAAGGAAGGGCACTAAAACAGTAGATCCGAACATGGCAAAGAGATGTTGCAAACTCAGTGGCAACATCCGCCCCATAGACGGCCGTTCTTGAATATCAATAATATCTTTCATGAGTTTATTCCTTACACACAATACAAGGGCTCTTCTTAGGATTTAGGATGGCGGAAACGGGGAGGTTGCGCCCCTTCAGGCCCTGTTCGCCTAGGTTCTTTGTCCTTTCTACACTTAGTTTTTTCCTGGGCTGTCACCGATTTACGCATGGCTTCTACATGAGAAGTTCCCACAATTTCCTTTCCTAACTTAGGGATCAAAGCGTCTCGCTTACCTACATTGGCGATTAAGGCGATGGCAATCATATTGACCACCAGGGCAGACCCACCATAGGAAACGAAAGGCAGTGGTACGCCAGTTACCGGGAACCAACCACAAACCATGAACATGTTGATGGCCGCTTGACCTAGGAGGAGCATGGTACAACCTGTGGCAATCAAAGACCCCAGATAATCATTAGCCTTGTGGGCAATGCGGAAACCGAAGTAGCCCATACATACAAAGAAGAGGACAATTAAGAGAGCCCCCACAAAACCTTGCTCCTGGGCCCAAACAGCAAAGGCAAAGTCAGTATGGGCTTCTGGCAGGTAGAAAAACTTAGACGTACCATTGCCAAAACCTGACCCCAAGAATCCCCCAGACCCTATGGCGATAAGGCCCTGTACCGTCTGGTAACCCGAGGTAGACGCATGAGACCATGGATCAATGATGGTCATAACCCGTTCTAGACGGTAGGGCGATATACCAACAAATATAGCTCCTAGTACTACGACTGGTGGAATACTGCGTAGTACCCAATGGAAATCAAGACCAGCCATTAGCATTAAAAGGAAAGGAAAAATAATAATGAGTACTGCTGTACCCATATCTGGCTGTAAAAGAACCAATCCAAACATAATAAGCATAGGCCATAGTGTCTTAGCTAAATAGATTACAAAGCGGTCAACAGGATGGGTTTGTATTGGTTCTCCCCCTTCTCCCCGACGGGGCTGCCTAAAGGTGGGTTTCCAAGGATGTTGGACCAGCTTAACAGAGGCCCAGAGAATAGCCGCCAACTTTGCAAATTCAGAGGGCTGTATAGAGATAGGGCCTAGCATAATCCACCGCCGCGCGCCATTAACAATCGTCCCAATCCCCATGAGGGCAATTAAAGATAAAATAACGGCGCCCACTATATAAGTTAAGGTCTTAGAGTTAGGCTTTGCTAGCTTTCGATAATCATAATGGTAGACAAAAGCAGCTATAATCGTCGCCACCAGAACAAAACCTATATACTTGAGAACATCACCAAAAATAAAGACCCCTCTAGATATATTTTTAGCAAAGGTAGCGGAATAAACATTGAGGACCCCTATAACCACTAAGGCAAAGGTAACAATGACTAGGCCCTGTACATCAGACTTAACAATTCGACGTTGCTGTATGTTTTGAATCAGTTTCACCAACATATCTACAAAGCCATTAGCAGCCTTGCCTTTACGCCGTCTTTGAGGGCGTCGCCCCTCCTCTTGGTGAGTCATCTTACGCCTCCTTAGGCTTTACGGCCTCAAGGCGGAAAATAGGTTGCCCCTTAGTGGAGAACTTAGTTTCATACTCCGTCTTAACATTAGGTAAATCAGTCTTATGCAAATCAAAGGTTACATTCTTCAGTTCCCAGCCGCATTCCTTAAACTCTTCTAAGGAGAAATTGAAAAGGTCTTCATTATCCGTCTTAAAGTGAACTTCCCCTCCCTCCTTCAAGAGGCGGGCATAGCGATCCAGGAATGTCCTATAGGTCAAGCGCCGTTTAGCATGACGCGCTTTAGGCCATGGATCACAAAAATTGATGTAGAAGCGATCTACTTCCCCTGGGGCCACAACTTCTTCAATACCAGCAATATCAAAGAGGGTTACCTTAGCATTGGGAGCATCTTGTTCAAAGAGTTTTTGTACCGCATAGTATACGACCCCAATTTGCACTTCAAAACCCAAAAAATTGGCTTCTGGATGGGCTTCTGCCATGCCGGCTATAAACTTACCCTTACCGGTGCCCAACTCCATATAGAGAGGGAGCTCAGGATTCTTGAAGACATCTCTCCATCGTCCCTTATACTCTTCTTGTTCGTCCATGATGAAATGAGAATCGTATTCGTGAATAGCTTCATCAATCCACGGTTTTCTACGTAAACGCATGGGCTCTCCTTATAAATAATAAATTCGTATGCTACTTATTAGAGCTAGTGCGGATTAAAGGTCCCACCTACCCTATCGTATCAATTATAAGAAATATATGATATTAGAGCAAAAGCTTCTTAATATCAGCCAACATTTGAGGGACCGTACAGCCATCATCTGCTAGTAGTTGATCTGGATCATAGCGATCATGGAAGGCCTTACGAATGCCATAGTTTTTCACCTTCATATCACTAGGCCCATAGAAGGAAGCAATGCGTTGGCCAAAGCCACCATCGAGTATGCCATCCTCCAAGGTGACAACCAATTGGTGGTCATCTTTCAGAGATTCTAAAAGCGCCTTATCAATACCAGAAATGAATTTAGGGTTGATTAATGTCGCTTCAATCCCTTCTTGCGCTAACTGATCTGCCAATTCACAAGCTCTGCGGTAGAAATTACCTAGCCCAATAAGGGCCACACGAGACCCCTTCTTGGTCACTTGGAATGTGTTGAGTTGGCTATAATCAGTTGTATCCGCATATCCACAAGATTGGACTTGGTCTACAGGTATGCGAATCATGACAGGATGTTGATCTTGCTTCATAGCCCAGTCCAACATGGCCAAGAGTTCTTCTTGGTTAGTCGGTGCCAGGTAGACCAAATTAGGAATACCCGCTGTCATAGGTATATCGAAAAAGCCCAAATGAGTCACATCGTTCATGCCATAGACGGAAGCCATATGATTAAGGATGACCGCCCCATTAGAGTTAACGCAGAGATCTTGTACTAGCTGATCGAAGGTTCTTTGTAAGAAGGTGGAGTAGACGGAAAAGACCGGTTTAGCCCCTGCTTTGGCTAAGCCAGAAATCATGGCCACTGCTTGTTCTTCTGCAATCCCCACATCTACGTATTGGGACCCTGCGGCCTCCCGCCAAGTTGGTGGAAAGAAACCACTCGGCGTACCCGCTACTAGGGCCACTACAGAGGGATCTTCCTGGATAGCCTTGCCCAAGTAATCTGCTATGATACTAGCGTAAGGTTTTCCCTCAGAGATAGACGTAAACTCACCGGTTTCCAAATCGAAGGGCATCATGTAATGGTAGCGCTCATGATTAGCCTTCTCTTCCGCCAAGGCATACCCCTTCCCCTTTTGCGTAGCCACGTGGAGGACGATAGGGTGATCTATATCTTTAACCTCTTGGAACGCCTCGATCAAAGTGCCTATATCGTTACCCTCTTTCACAAAGCGATAATCCAAACCCATTGCCTTGAAAAGATTATCTTCTCCTTGGCCATTGGTTTCCCGTAAACGGCGAAGTCCCTCATAGATCCCCCCTTGGTTCTCCGCTATGGATTGGTCATTATCATTGACGATAATGATCATATTAGACCCCAAGGTGGCCGCTACATCTAAGCCTTCAAAGGCTTCCCCACCCGACAGGGACCCATCGCCAATAAGGGCGATAACATTGTGGTCTTGACCTAAAAGGTCTCGCCCCTTAGCGAGACCTGTAGCTAAGGACACGGAAGTCGATGTATGGCCAATGTTAAAGAAGTCATGCTCACTTTCATTTGGGTCCGTGTAGCCCGTTACGTCATTATAGTGATTAGAATCCAAGAAAGCTTGTGCCCGGCCAGTCAACATCTTGTGAACATAGGACTGGTGGGATACATCATAGACAATCTTATCCTGAGGAGAATTGAAGACATAATGGAGGGCGATAATCATGTCCGCCGCGCCCATAGGAGGACCAAAATGACCACCCTTAGTAGCGACTTTTGTCATCAAGGCTTGACGGGCCTCCTGAGCTAGACTATTCAATTGATCTAGGGATAACTTCTTCACATCTTTTGGGGACTGAATCTTCTCTAATAACATAAAAACCTCTTAGTGATACATATATGGAAAGAGGCCAGTAACCTATGATTACTGGCCTCTTTATCTACCGAATTATTCAGCTGTGAATGGCATCAAAGCAATTGCACGAGCGCGTTTGATAGATGTAGTCAATTTGCGTTGGTGTTTAGCGCATGTACCGGAAATACGACGTGGAAGAATTTTGCCGCGTTCAGTCGTGAAACGACGAAGCTTAGCAACATCTTTGTAGTCGATTTGTTCGATATGGTCAGCGCAGAATACGCAAACTTTTCTTCTTGGCTTTCTGCCTCTATCTCTTCTCATTGCGAATCCTCCTTGTAAGAATTAGTAGGAGTCCTTAATTTAGAACGGAACGTCCTCGTCATTACCACTGCTACTGAAGCTATCAAAATTGGACCCAGCATCGAAGGAACCTGCGTTCGTATCGAGCCCTTGGCCAACGAAATTAGCAACAACTTCAGTGACATAACGTTTTTGACCATCCTGAGTTTCATAGGAACGTGTTTGCAAACGACCTTCTACGAAACAACGAGATCCCTTATGAAGATTACCCGCTGCTTCGCCGAGCTTGCCCCATGCAACGCAATTAATGAAAGCAGTTTGTTCTTTCGCTTCTTGCGTTTGGGAATCAATATAAGTGTTTGTTGCAGCTACAGTAAATGTAGCCACTGCACGGCCTGTTTTCGTATAACGAACTTCAGGATCACGAGCCAAGTTACCTAGAATTTGTACAGAGTTCATCTAAATTCCTCCCAGGCACACGATTAAGCTTCGTGTTTAACGATCATATGTCTAAGGATCTCATCGTTGATTTTCAACACACGATCGATTTCTTTGATTTCTGCGGGT
>URSE01000047.1 GCA_900550455.1 uncultured Veillonella sp.
TTATAACATAGGCATTTCTATTTCGTATTGGTTTAGTTAGGCCTAAAATTGTACTACATGGAAATTATGCGATATAATACCGTAGACGATATAATACCTTTACATAGATTGATAAGCAACCAGAGGAGGTCCTCATATGCGCGTAACAAAAGCTATTAAGGCTGAACAATTACGGCGTTTGGCAGATGTATATCACGATGCCAAGCCAGCCCTTGAATATACTAATGAATTTGAGTTTTTAGTGGCGGTAGTTTTATCAGCTCAATGCACGGATGAACGTGTTAATATCGTTACTAAACGGCTTTTCCCAGCCCTTAATCATCCTGCTAAGATGTTAGCTGTTGGTCTAGCTAAATTAGAGACCCTTATTCGCGACTGTGGCCTCTATAAGTCTAAAGCGGCTAACCTCATTAAGACTTGCCATATATTGGTCGACCAATATGGTGGTGAGGTGCCTCATGACTTTGACACCCTTTTGACCCTGCCAGGGGTAGGCCGGAAGACGGCCAATGTTTTGGTTTCTGTTCTTTGGGGGCAACCAGCTATCGCGGTAGATACCCATGTGTTCCGTGTGGCAAATCGTCTTAAACTGGGAATAGCGGATACACCGGAAGAGATGGAAGCTAAGCTAAAGAAGGCTATCCCACGCGAAGATTGGGCAGCAGCCCATCATTGGTTGATTTACCATGGCCGAAGAATATGTAAGGCCCGTAAACCTCTATGTACCGAGTGTTTTGAAGCGGATATTTGTCCATCTGCAGGTAAGGTATAAAATGGATCAAGAATATAGAGAATTGATGGAATTCTTAGGCTCTGATGGCATGGTAGAAGGCCTGGTAGCAGGTAAAGAATGGGCACCAGCCCTCTTGCCCATTATCCAAGAATACAGGCAGGTTGGGGGGCGGACCCTCTTTGCCCATATTGAAGAGTATGGGTCTTTAGTAGATACTATTGTATCTACTTTAGGTTTAGAACACGTAGCCCTTCACACGGCTTCTCCAGTAGCCTATGAGGTCTTTAGTCGTCTTTATCCGCATGTGCCTCTTTTCAAAGAGTGGCCGCAAGACCAAAGCTTTGACCATATTGTAGTGGCAGCGGCAGGCATTTTTCAGGCTTGTGATGACATCGTAGAAGACGTTGCTAATGGACTAGGGGCCTTATCCCAATATGGCACGAGTCATCTCTTCTTGCCTATGACTATGGTACAGGCTCAATATGGTGTGAATAATATGGTTCTCCAGTTCCTCTTAGCACAAGATCGAATGGAAGCTATTCGCGAATGGGCACCACTTAATGTACTTGAATTCCAATTGGGACCAGCAGAAGTTAAGAAAACTCGCATTGCTATTCGGGAAATTGAGGGAGAAAGTTACCGAGAAACGGCCTTTATAAAACTGCCTCATGGTGTATTTGGAGATATGCCTGTTTTTAGCCCTGTTAATTATGGCTTGTCCTTACATTCTATTCTCTTACCTGGGGATAAGCAGTCCCCTTGTCTGGGGCAGGATGGAATCTATGCCCATGATGGGCGTTTACCAGCTCCTATACGAGCCAGCCTTGAAGGGGATGATACTTACTATTTGTCCTTTAGCCGGACCTTAGTGGATCATCGTTTAGAAAACTTGGAAGGGAATCAGGTCTCTGGTGGCCGTCCTAGTTTTGAGGTTATAACGAGTCTCTCTCTAGGACAACCTCAGGGAGATACCTATTGGATTTTCCCCGATAAGGAATTGGCTTATATGTGGTATGCTTACTTCGCGACAGGATCTGGGCAGATTATTCTTTCCAAGTTGGCATCCATGGCTGTTACCGATGTGGGATTTGGCCAATTATTAGGTTCTTGTCGACGAGCTGTTTTAACAGTAGACCAAGAATCTCACTTAGTAGAGGTTATCGATCAAGCGCTGCGAAATTTCTGTAAATCAGGTGGGGATGAAGCGTTCATTGAACTTTGCAAAGTAGCAGAAATGGAAGGTAATTTAGTCATGCCATAGACTTGCGGAGACCTGCTTTTTATACTACAATGTGTGAGTATTATTCAAAGCAATAGGAGGCCCTAATGGCAGTAGTTAATTTTGAAATTTTTAAAGTTCTAGGCACCTTGTCTGAAGATAAAGACGGTTGGAAGAAACAATTAACATGTACCAGCTGGGGACGCTATAACCCTAAGTTCGATTTACGTGCTTGGGATAGTGAATACGCTGGCATGAAAAAAGGCGTTACCATGACCTTGGAAGAAATCATCGCCCTTCGTGATATTTTGAACTCTGTGGATTTGGAAGCAGCCTTGCAAGAATCCATTGAAGAAAAAAAGGCCTCTAAAGAATAGGTCTTTGCCATCTAGTTTGGTTGACCCGTGAGACTATATAGTAGGAATCTTACGGTCTCCTACTAGCTATGGTAGATAGCTTGATTTTATCTAATAGTAATGATATAATCTGAAAGAATAATATTGATTACTGGAAAGAGGTGTAATAGAGAATGAAACAAGGTATCCATCCAGATTACAAACAAACCACTGTAACTTGCGCTTGCGGTAATAAGTTCGAAACTGGTTCCGTTAAAGAAGACATCCGTGTTGACGTTTGCTCCAAATGCCATCCGTTCTTCACTGGTCAACAACGTGCGGCTCAAGCTCGTGGTCGTATTGAACAATTTAACAAACGTTACGGTAAATAATCCTAAACGATTGGTAAACATATATATGGCAGGGCGTAAGCTCTGCCTATATTTGTTTATATGAGAGGAAGCCATTTTGAAACGAACTAAGAAATTTGTTGGTGGTCAGGCGGTCATTGAAGGTGTGATGATGCGCGGCCCTTCTTATACAGCGACAGCCGTTCGCACCCCTACAGGAGAAATCGTGGTGGATAAGTATCCGACTAAGTCCATTGCTGATTCCTATCCTATTTTGAAAAAACCACTTATACGCGGTTGTGTATCCCTCTTTGAATCCCTGGTAATTGGTATGAAAGCCTTGTCCTTCTCAGCTAAAGCTGCAGGGGAGGAGGAAGAGGAAATGTCTAATAAGGAAATCGCCCTTACCATGGTCTTCTCTACCGTGGTGGCCATTGGCCTATTTTTGGCTCTGCCAACATTCGTGGTTAAATTTATTCCTGGCATTCAAGGCAATCATATGGCCATGAATTTTGTTGAGGGTATCATCCGCCTCCTCCTTTTCTTTCTCTATATTTGGGGGATTGGACGGACTAAGGATATCCAACGGGTCTATCAATACCATGGGGCAGAACATAAGACAATTCATACCTATGAAGATGATATGCCACTAACGGTTGAGAATGTACGTAAGCACTCTCGCCTCCATCCGCGTTGTGGAACTAATTTTCTCTTAATTGTCATGGTAGTAAGTATCTTTGTATTTTCATTCCTGGGATGGCCCAACCTCTTGGAAAGAATCCTATCCCGTATTATTCTTATGCCTGTGGTGGCTGGCATTTCCTATGAAATGATTCGTCTTGCAGGCCGGTCTGACCATCCTATTGTATCGGCTATTGTGAAGCCTGGTATGCTCTTGCAATACATGACTACAAGAGAACCTGAGGATGACCAAATTGAGGTGGCTATCAAGGCCCTTGAAAACGTGCGCCCTAGTGAAGAAGAAGCCTACGAAGAAGCATAGTCTTTCAGTAACATAGAGGAGTCATCATGTTAGTTGATAAATTACAAGTAATTGAAGATAAATTCATGGATTTGGAGCAACGCATTTCTGACCCTGAAATGATTGCCAAACAAGATGAGTGGCAAAAACTTACCCGCCAACATGCATCCTTAACTGAAACAGTGGAAACCTTCCGCCGTTATAAAAAGGTCTTGGCTGGTATTGATGAAGCCATGGAAGTCTTGGAAGATAAGTCTATGGATGAAGAGTTCCGTGAGTTGGCTCAAGAGGAATTGAAGGTTTACAAGGAAGAAAAGGAAGCTTTGGAGGAAAAACTCCATGTTCTCTTAATTCCCAAAGATCCAAATGATGATAAGAACGTTATCATCGAAATTCGCGGTGGTGCTGGCGGTGATGAAGCGGCCCTCTTTGCGGGGGACCTCTTCCGCATGTATACCAAGTATGCAGAAGCGCAAGGGTGGAAGACAGAAATCATCTCTGCTAATGAACCTGAATTAGGTGGCTTTAAGGAAGTGGTATTCTCTGTTGACGGCATGAATGCTTATTCCAAGATGAAGTTTGAATCTGGTGTTCACCGGGTACAACGCGTACCAGCTACAGAAACCCAAGGTCGTGTTCATACATCAACAGTTACTGTGGCCGTATTGCCAGAGGTGGATGAAGTTGATGTGCAAATCAACCCTAAGGACCTTAAAATTGACACCTTCCGCGCCTCTGGTGCGGGTGGTCAGCACATCAATAAAACAGAGTCCGCCGTTCGGATTACTCACCTACCAACAGGTACCGTGGTAGAATGTCAGGACCAACGGTCTCAAATGAAAAACAGAGAAAAGGCTATGAAGGTTTTGGCAGCCCGATTGCAAGATGCTGCTGAACAGGAAGCAGCTGCATCCGTAGCGGCAGACCGCAAAGCTCAAGTGGGCACAGGAGATCGGTCTGAACGGATTCGAACCTATAACTATCCACAAGGGCGGGTGACAGATCATCGCATTAACCTGACCCTCTATAAATTGGATCAAGTACTCAATGGCGATATGGATGAATTGATTAATGCGCTTACAGCGGCTGATCAAGCGGCTAAGATGCAAGCAGAAGGACAACAATAGTAATAATGAATAAGGAGATTTGGACGATTGGTCGTATTCTCCAATGGACGGAGCAGTATTTTTCTGACAAGGGCGTAGATACGCCACGACTTGATGGGGAGATACTGCTTTCCCATATCCTGGGTAAGGAGAGAATCTACCTCTATACTCACTATGATCAACCGTTAGAAAAAGAAGAATTGGATAGGTATCGGCCCCTTGTAATTAATCGAGCCAAGGGACACTGTGTAGCCTCGTTAGTGGGTTATAAGGATTTCATGGGCCTATCCTTTAAGGTTAATGGGGACGTCTTAATTCCTAGACCAGACACGGAAACCTTGGTGGAAGGTATATTAGCGGCCTATGATAATCAAATGGAAGGATCTATCTTGGATGTATGTACAGGTCCTGGAACTATTCTTTTGTCCCTTTTACACTACATGCCCCATATGAAGGGGGTGGGTTTGGAATTGTCTCCTAAGGCCTTGGCTCTTGCCCAAGCTAATGCGGATCAACTAGGATTGGCTGATCGGGTAGACTTGCGTGAATCCGATATGTTCGCCGCCTTAGCCCCTCATGAACGCTTTGACCTCATCCTTTCTAATCCGCCTTATATTACCAGTGAGGAGATGAAAACCCTCTCTGCCGATGTCCTGAATGAACCGTCTATGGCCCTTTGGGGTGGGGAAGATGGACTCGACTTCTATCGGATCTTGGCCAAGGAGGCGCCTAAATATCTCAAGGCAGGTGGACTTCTGGCCATGGAAATCGGTCAGGGACAGGAAGAATCTGTGACCCAACTTTTGCAAGCAGAGGGGACCTATGAGGATATTTCCTACTGGAAAGACTTAGCTGCTATTAATCGTGTTGTCCTTGCAAAGAAGGTGAACCTATGAGTAAATCCCTAGAGACTGCTGGCTTGAAAGTACTTGAAACTAAGGTTTATAAAAATCCTAGCGACCAAGATATCAAGGTACTAGGACAAGTGTTAAGAGAGGGTGGCTTAGTAGCCATTCCCACGGAAACCGTGTATGGTCTTGCTGCTAATGGCTTAGATGCAGAGGCCATGGGACGTATTTATGAAGCTAAGGGACGTCCTTCAGATAATCCCCTAATTCTCCACCTTGCCTCTAAGGATCAAGTGGCCCCTCTAGTAACACAGGTTCCCCCCTTGGCTCAAAAGTTGATGGATATATTTTGGCCCGGTCCATTGACCATTACTTTGCCTAAATCTGATTTTGTACCAGATCGGGCGACTGGTAGGCTAGATCGAGTGGCCCTTCGCTGTCCAGATCATGATTTGGCCCGAGCTATTATTAGGGCAGCAGGAGTTCCTCTGGCAGCACCTTCTGCTAACCTATCAGGTCGCCCTAGTCCTACTTCAGGCCAAGCCGTTCTCCACGATATGGATGGCCGTATAGAAGCTTTGGTGGACGCAGGTCCCTGTTCGATTGGCGTTGAATCAACAGTGGTGGAAGTTCATGACAACCAATTGATTATCCTCCGCCCAGGTGGTGTTACGGAGTCTATGCTTAAAGAAGTGACACCTCATGTAGTCTATGATAAGCACCTTCTAGGGGCTAAAGAAGCCCCTAAGGCACCAGGTATGAAGTATAAGCACTATGCGCCTGATGCAGAGATGACGACCTATGTAGGATCCGATCAAGACATAGTCAGGGCTATGGTGGCTAAGATAAACAATATTCTTGAGGAGACTAGACAGGACAAGCCCCTTTCCCTTGGACTTATCCTCAGGGAAGATCTCCTTGAAGTAATCCAAGAAGGACTGAAGGGAGACGGGGAAGAATTAGATCATGCTGAGTATAGTCCTCATGAAGATGAAGGCGTTGATCTGGAAATCATTCCCCTTACCTATAAGGATCCTGTGGACCTAGCTCACACCCTCTACCAAGACCTCTTGGATTTCAATGAGGCTGGTGTAGACTATATATTGGCGCAAGGTCTCGCAGAGGAAGGCCTTGGTTTAGCTATTATGAACCGTATGAATAAGGCCTCTGCTGGGCGCATTATAAAATTATAAAAAAAAAGTCTACTCATAGTGAATATATGTGTTTACAGAGTGGAATAATGTGTTATACTAGGTAAGTACCTTACATGAGAAAGGTCAGTCATGAATATTTTGTTTATATGCACAGGAAATACCTGTCGGTCTCCTATGGCCCAAGGTTTGATAGAGACCCTAGCCCAAGAACGAGGCCTATCGATTGTGGCTTCTTCTGCTGGTCTTTTTGCTGCCTATGGAGCTAAGGTGACCCCAGAGGCGGTTGAGGCAGTTAAGGATAGGGTGGATATTAGTGGTCATGAGTCTAGACCCCTCAAGGTCGATTTGGTGAATGCAGCTGATTTAGTTCTTGCTATGGCTGACGACCACAAGACGGTCCTCCTCAGACAATTTCCATTTGACGCTGATAAGATAAAGACACTGGCGGAGTGGGCTGGTGAGGAAGGGGATGTGATAGATCCTCATGGGGGCTCCCAAGAGGTCTACAACCATTGCGCCAAGACCATAGAAGACTTACTAGAAAAAGGCCTAGAGTCCATGGCTGATTCTTAGGGCCTATGGCTAGAGATAAGTAAGTAATTAGTTCCCATTTCATAAACAAGAGTTATGGAGGTAAGAAGATGAAAGTTGCGATTGGTGCTGATCATGGTGGATATAGGTTAAAGGAAGACATTAAGGGGCTCTTAGAAGACCTAGGTGTGGACTACAAAGATTTTGGCACTCATTCTACAGAGTCTGTAGACTACCCTGATGTGGCCTTGCCTGTGGCCCAATCTGTGGCTGATGGCCTGTTTGACCGAGGTATCTTGATTTGTGGCACTGGTATCGGTATAGGTATTGCGGCCAATAAGGTGAAAGGGATTCGAGCTGCCTTGGTACATGATACCTTCTCTGCACATGCCTGCCGGGAGCATAATGATGCCAATATCCTCACCATGGGAGAACGTGTTATCGGCTCTGGTCTAGCACGAGATATTGTTACCATTTGGTTGGCTACTGATTTTGAAGGTGGCCGACATGAACGACGGGTAGAAAAAATTATGACCATTGAAAAATAAGTTACGCCTTTGCCATTCTGAGCCTACAGTTTGGCAGAGACATATTTCTTTAGTATTTTTGGAGGTTTCTATGAGTTACTTAGAACAAGCTGATAAAGAAATTGCACAGATTATTGATCAAGAGTTGGGTCGCCAACGGAATAAGTTGGAAATGATCGCTTCTGAAAATATCGTATCCCAAGCCGTTATGGAAGCTCAAGGTA
>URSE01000048.1 GCA_900550455.1 uncultured Veillonella sp.
ATCCTATGGGTATCAATAAGAAAAATAAAAAAATAAGTAAAACTAAGACATTCTGACAGGAGTAAGATCAACAACTAGCCATAGAAAAGGGACTGGTCTAATGACCAGTCCCTTTGATAGGTGAGCTATAGATTTTATTCTACACGGCCGCCCAAGTAGGCTTCCATAACGCGAGGGTCATGGCGTACATCTTCAGCAGAGCCGTCCAAAACCATTTTCCCAGTTTCCAAAACATAGGCATAATCAGCGATTTTCAAGGCTTGCCGTACATTTTGTTCAACCACCAAAACAGTTGTCCCCTCTTGGCTAATTTCCTTGATAACTTCAAAGATTTCATTTACCACCAAAGGGGCTAACCCCATGGATGGTTCGTCCAAGAGTAAGAGCTTTGGACGGGCCATAAGAGCCCGCCCGATAGCCAACATTTGTTGTTGACCACCGGATAAGGTCCCTCCCAATTGATAGGACCGTTCATCCAAGATTGGGAACCGTTTAAAGACCTTTTTAATATCTTCTTCAATACCAGCCTTATCCTTACGGATATAAGCGCCCATTTCCAAGTTTTCATAGACGGTCATATCTTGAAGGATTTGCCGACCTTCTGGAACCAAAGAGATGCCAGCTTTTACAATCTCGTGGGTTTTGAGCTTAGTCAAATCTTGATCCAAGAAGGAAATAGACCCTTCGCGCGCTTTTACAAGCCCCATAATGGTCCGCATAGTCGTAGATTTACCAGCCCCGTTGGCACCGATGAGGGATACGATTTTCCCTTCTGGCACACTTAGGTCGATGGATTTCAATGCTGTAATGTTGCCGTAACCAGATACGACGCCTTTAAGTTCTAACATGTTAATCCTCCTTCCCTAAGTAAGCTTCAATAACTTCTGGGTTATCTTGAATTTCTTGTGGTGTTCCTTCGGCTATTTTTTTACCAAAATTGAATACTACCAAGCGGTCACAGATATTCATCATAAGATTCATATCATGTTCAATAACGATTACAGTAATACCGAGATCGCGAATCTTACCGATCAACTGGCGAAGAGATTCCGTTTCACTATCATTCATACCTGCCGCTGGTTCATCCAATAGAATCAACTGTGGATGAGTCGCTAAGGCACGGGCAATTTCAAGGCGCCGTTGCTTGCCATATGGCAAGGAAGTAGCCACTTCGTTAGCATCCGCTTCAAGACCAACCAATTTAAGAAACTCATAAGCAATGCCACGGCAACGTTCTTCTTCTACCCGTTGGCGCTTAGTCCTTAGGAAAGATGCTAAGACACCAGAACCAGTCCGGCAATGCATGCCTGTAAGAACGGTTTCCAAGGCTGTCATAGAGCCGAAGAGACGGATATTTTGGAAGGTGCGTGCTATCCCCATTTCAACTGTACGGTGAGGTTTAACGCCAACAACGGACATGCCGTCAAAGACGATTTCACCTTCCGACACTGGGAATACACCTGTAATCAAGTTGAAGAGGGTCGTTTTACCAGCCCCATTTGGACCGATAACACCATACACTTCCCCTTCCTTTACGCTAAAGGTGATACCTGTCAAAGCGGCTACACCACCAAAGCGTTTAGAAACTTCATTCAATTCTAATAGCATGGTATCACCTCCTATTTTTCGTCTTCATGAGCCCGTTTATAGGCTTCGAAACGTTCTGTCAAAACTTGAGTTTCAGGGATTTTAGGATCCTTATGAAGGCCCAACTTACGAGCAATCTTAGCAGTTAAGGATTCTGTCAAAATACCATTTGGACGGAAGGCCATAAGAACTACCAAGAGAAGGCCGTAAATGATATCCCGGTAATCGGATAAGAAGCGAAGAACTTCTGGCAAGAGTGTGAGGACGAAGGAGCCCAAAAGGGAACCCCATACTACATCGGAGCCACCGAATACTGGATACAAGAGAATTTGCACAACCTTATGGTAGCCAAAGTCAGTTGGGTTAATGAAGTTAGTAATATGGGCATAAAGACCACCGCCTACACCAGCCATGAAAGCACCCACAACGAAGGACAACATCTTATAGTAAACTACGTTAATGCCCATGAGTTCTGCTGCGTGATCATCCGCCTTAATCGCTGCAAAGGCACGGCCAATTCGGCTATTACCGATACGTACGCAAAAGGCGATGATGAGAATCAAGACAATGAGCAGAATAAGGATGGTCAAGAGATTAGCCGCTGCTTGTACATCCATACCATCAAAGTCTACAGAGTAAAGGAAGGATGTCAATTTTTGTGGGATGGAAGGGATCCCAGACAAGCCCAAAGCACCGTTGGTTACATCCATATTAAGGATGATAACCCGGACTACTTCGCCAAAGCCCAAGGTGGCAATAGCTAAATAGAGCCCTTTCAGACGAGTGGTCGGCAAGCCGATAATAACTGCCGCCAAGGCTGCCACTAAACCGCCAATGATGATAGCGATAATAATTGGCACATCAGCCTTGAGGGATAAGAGGGCTGCCACATAAGCACCAATACCCATAAAGCCAGCGGCCCCTAGGGAAAGCTGGCCAGAAGACAAGGTAAAGTAAAGAGAAATACCAAGGATAGCATTGATGATCATAAACATCACTACTTGGAGGTAGTAAGGATTGAAAATATCCATTATGGACGACCTCCTTTATCTTTGGAACCAAAGAGACCCTGTGGTCTCCAGAACAAGAGAATGATAATGAGGCCAAAGGCCACTGCATCCCGGTAAGAAGAAGCGCCATAAGCAACGGTGAACACTTCCGCTACGCCCAAGATGAAGCCCCCTACCATAGCCCCTGTAATATTGCCGAGACCACCGAGGATCAATACGGCAAGCCCCTTAAATACGATGATAGAACCCATCATAGGTTCAATAGCATCGAAGGAGAGACCTACTAGGACACCAGCAGCAGCACCCAAGGCAGATGCGAGCATAACGGTTACGGAAATAACACGAGTCGCATTGATTCCCAAGAGGGCTGCGGTTTCCGTAGACAGGGATGTGGCCCGAATAGCTTTACCAATTTTGGTCTTCTTAATCAGGATATTTAAGATAATCATGAGAAGGACGGATACGCCTAAGCCAATGATTTGCACCATAGAAATCTTAAAAATACCAAAGTCAAATGGTGCTGCGGAAAGGGTACCACCGAAGGTCCGTGTTTGTGGCCCCCAAATGAGGAGAGCCAAGGATTCTAAGAAGATGGATACACCGATAGTAGAAATAAGTGGCGCCAAGTGTGATACTTTTTTGCGACGCAAAGGACGAAGTGCAAAGACTTCTAATAAATAGCCGAGAAGGGCCCCTACTATCATGGCAACGATGATGGCAACAAAGATGTTCATTTGGAAATTTACCACCATAAAAAGACCAACGAAGGCACCTATCATAAAGATGCCTCCGTGAGCCATATTGATGATGTCCAAAACACCGAACACCAGTGTCAACCCGATTGCAATGACAGCGTATAAAGAACCGAGCGTAAGCCCGTTAACTAATTGCTGTAAAAACACGAGATTGTCACTCCTTATTAAATTGATTGGCTAAGATTATTTAGTCAATGGTTGGTATTCCCCACCCTTAATTTGAAGAACTTGCAAGTCCATCTTAGGGTCGCGATGTTCAGTGAATGCGAACTTACCAGTTACACCAACAAAGTCTTTGATGTTAGCCAATGTATTACGGAAGAGTTCGCGAGCCTTAGTTACATCGTCGCCTGGTTTAATACCAGCTTGTTTAATAGCTGCTTCGAAGAGGTATACTGCATCGTAGGATTGTGCTGCAAATTGATCTGGATCTTTACCATATTTGTCATGGTAAGCCTTTTTGAAGTCTTTAACCTTTTGGTCGTCCTTATTAGGGAACCATGGTGTACCAACGATAGCACCATCAGCTGCAGAGCCAGCAGTCTTGATGAATTGTGGACTATTAAAACCATTAGAACCGATAACAGGTTGATTCATACCCATTTCGCGCATCTTTTTCATGATGAGGGAACCTTCTTGATAGAGGGCTGCCACCACGATTACATCTGGTTTAGCTTGTTGGATCTTAGTTAATTGTGCAGAGAAGTCAGTGTCTTTGTTAGCAAATGTTTCGGTTGCTACGATTTGAACACCTTCTTTTTGCAAAGTATCTTGTGCAATTTTATTTACAGATACCATTTGGTCATCATTGTTAGAGTACAAAACAGCTGCCGTTTTATAGCCCAAAGTCTTATGAGATTGAACAATGGCTTGTTGTACAGCATCTGCTTCTGGAACAGCATTACGGAAGATGTATTCACCGATATCAGTGATACCGTTTGCTGTTGTAGAGGTACCAAGTGCTACTACTTTTTGTTGGTTAGCGATTGGACCAGCTGCGAGCATAGAGCCAGAGAACATTGGGCCGATAACGCCTACAACACGGTCTTTAGAGATAACCTTATTCATAGCGTTGATAGCCTCGTTCTTATCACCTTTAGTATCTTCTACTTGAAGGTTGAGTTTAACAGAGTCAGATTGACCATTAATTTGTTCAACTGCTAGTTCTGCACCATTTTTAATGGATTCGCCGTAAGCGGCACCAGAACCGGAAGTAGCAGTCAAAAGAGCGATTTTCACGCCATCTGCCTTGTCAGCATTGGAGGAAGAGGAAGAGCCACAACCGGCAAACCCTACCGCCATCACACCAACCATGGCAATAGAAAGCATTTGTTTCCAAAGAGATTTTTTCATGGAACACCCACCTATCTTTCTGCACAATACATTTGTGCGCCATACAAAATTAAATACTTTTTAATTATGCGTGTTTTATGTCTAATAGTCAACCTTTTTAAGCCTATAAAGCCCTAAATTACGCCATTCTCATTATTATTTTTTACCCTTCCCCCCATTTTTTAGTGATAGATAAAAAAAGGCCCCCACCCTGGCTAAACCAGAATGGGGCCTTAAGACAGGGCCGAACTCCTATATTAGTTGTGTTCGTGAGGTACGCTCTCGTAGATTGGCAAGCGATTCTTTACGAATTGTGTATCGATATCACCCGTGCGGTACTTGTAGTCAGATAAGACTTTTTGGTGTAAGGAAACAGTGGTCTTTACACCATCGATGCGGAACTCCTTAAGGGCCCGTTCCATAATTTTAATAGCATCACCGCGGTTACGGCCATAGACCAAAACCTTAGCAATCATGGAGTCATAGTATGGTTGGATGGATAAACCTGCTGTTACACCGGAATCGAAACGAACTCGAGGGCCAGAAGGTTCATGCAAAAAGGTGATGAGACCAGGAGATGGCAAGAAGTTATTATCAGGGTCTTCTGCATTGATACGACATTCAATAGCGTGGCCCGTAAAGCGTACATCCTTTTGTACAAAGTCCAAAGACTCACCAGCAGCAATACGGATTTGTGTCCGCACCAAATCAACGCCTGTTACCAACTCCGTAACACCATGTTCTACTTGGATACGAGGGTTAATTTCCATGAAGAAGAAATCATTGGTAGCCAAGTCCAAGAGGAATTCTACGGTACCTACATTGGAATAGTGAACGGACTTAGCAGCCTTAACTGCCAATTGCCCTACCCGTTCCCGCATTTCGTCTGTCAAAGCGATGGATGGAGATTCTTCAATCAATTTTTGGTTGCGCCGTTGGATAGAGCATTCCCGTTCACCCAAGTGCAATACTTCACCATAGTTATCGGCTACGATCTGCACTTCAATGTGGCGGGATCGAGCAATATAATGTTCAAAGTAGTACTTAACCTTGAGTATATCTACCTTGTACTTAAGGATATCAATCAGTTCTTCTTCATTGTTAGCTACAGCCATACCCTTACCGCCGCCACCTGCAACTGGTTTCAAAATAACTGGGTAGCCTACTTCACGAGCTGCTTCGATAGCTTCTTCATTGGATGTCAAAGGATCAGACCCCTTGGACATAGGAATACCGGATGGCACCATGGATGCACGAGCCACATCCTTGTCGCCGACCAACCGAATGGTATCAGGGTTTGGGCCAATCCATACCATACCGTTGTTAGTAATCATTTCTGCAAAATCAGCGTCTTCGGAGAGGAATCCATAGCCAGGGTGAACCGCATCAGCTTGCGCATCCAAAGCTGCTTGGAGAACGGCTTCTTTATTGAGGTAAGAGGACAGAGCATCTGCTGGGCCTACACAAATAGCATAATCAGCCAACTGTACATGCAAGGCAGTTTCATCGGCTTCGGAATAAATAGCAACCGTTTCAATATCCAATTCTTGGCAAGCACGAATAATACGAACCGCGATTTCGCCGCGGTTGGCAATCAAAATACGTTTGAACATGAGTCTTCCCTTCTATATATAGGTCATAGATTATTACCAGTAAATAGACTGAGCCTGAGCTCTCTTATACTCTCCATTATATACTGAAAGTAAATTTATGACTAGATACTAAGACTTAGTTTTAATAAGCCTTCCTTACCTTTCCAGCCTTTCTTAGCTAACCATAGCCTAACGTGGTACATGGTGGTAGAGGGCCTCTACATAGGCCGATGCATAGCGGCTAAGCTTCTTCTGCTTAGCCGTAATGATGCCCACTCGCATTTGCCCTGGTACATCCAAAGGCCGAGCCACTACATTAGGGTCATTGATCTTAGCATCAATCACACCAGTAGATACGGTGAAGCCATGAAGACCATGGAGGAGGTTAAAGAGGGTCGCCCGGTCCCTCACCATGATTTGCTTATCAAATTCCAAGGTTGGCACAAACTCCTCTGCATAGGAGGCGGAGTTATGGCTGCCTTGTTCAAAAACAAGATAGGGATGAGGGTAAAGGTCTTCCATACTAATGATCTCCTTATGGGACAAAGGATCCTTATCGGACAAGAAGACATGAGGATGAGCCACGAATAGTTCTTCAAATTGTAGGTCATTTTTCTTGAGCATTTTGCTCAAAACCTGCTCATTTCTTTGACTCAAATAAAGGACTCCTACTTCAGAGCGACCAACGGATACATCGTCAATAATTTCGTAAGTCGTAGTCTCCCGAAGGGTAAAGTTATACTCGTCTGCATCATACTTGCGAATAACATCAACAAAGGCATTAACCGCAAAGGAATAATGTTGGCAGGATACGGACAAGTGAGGCCGTCGGTGTTTCTCTCCTTGGAAGTGCTCTGCCATCACATCGGCCTGTTCCAAAATCTGCCGAGCATAGGAGAGCAATTCCTCCCCTTCCCGAGTCAATTCAACCCCCTTATTAGACCTAGTAAAGGCAGTAATACCCATTTCATTCTCTAGGTTGCGAATGGCGTTAGTCAAAGAAGGTTGTGCAATAAAGAGCTTTTCCGCCGCTTCGGTCATATTCCCAGTCTCCGCCACGGCTACGATATATTTCAATTGCTGTAAGGTCATAAAATCCCCTTTATAATAACATTACTTTCACAATCAAATAGGCCTAGAGTACATAGGTCCCCTAGAACAATGATTTTCATAGATTTAAATTATACCACGATAGCTTAAAACTATACAAAACGAAAAGAAAAAGCTATCTATCATAGGTCTAGCGAGACCTACAAGAGATAGCTAGCGATTTACAAAGAACCAATACAAGTAAGTACTAAATAAACAAATATATAGCAGAGGATGCCCACTGCCAAGGATAATTTAATGGTCATGCCCAACAAAGACCCAATCATGGCTGATCGAGCTATATGCTGTGCCTCTTCTTTCCCCCTATTCTGAAGACTTTCTACTAAATAGGTCAAGAAGAAAACTCCTACGGCAGCACCAATGAAGCCACCTATGAACGGTATCAGAGCCGTTCCCATGATACCACCTACAATAGCCCCTATAATCGATGCCCCATAGGCCCAAGAGGATGGCTTATAACGCCTAGCCCCTAGGAGGGGCAAGACAAACTCTATGATTTCTCCTAGTAGTAAGATACCTACAAGAATAATACACTGCCCTAGGGATAAAATATCCCCCTTAGTAATCAGGCCCGTGAAAGCTATAGCTA
>URSE01000049.1 GCA_900550455.1 uncultured Veillonella sp.
GCCTATGGGGCTTTTTATCCTTTATTACACCCAGAAGTAATCCTAATAAGTGTAGGTCTTTTTTTGCTAGTTCTCTACGGCATCTATGGTATTAAAGGAATACAAAAAAACGACTATCTAAGATGGTTGCTAGTCTATGGTCTAGTTAGTTTTTCGCTTGTTGGAATGGCCTATAACCATCAAACGTCACTCATCTTAGATTACCAGGCCTCCAGTCAGGTCTTAGTGGGTAAGGATAGAATATATAAGGGAATCCTCCTGGAAGAGGGACATCCCATAAGGGACGGCAACCATTGGGTCTATAGGGTTGCCTGTGGGGCTCAGTCTATCCAGGTCACTAGCCTAGGACAAGCTACAGTTCATGAGGGTGATCCAGTCTTAGTAAAGGGAAGTGGGCGCTTTCCTGATCTAACAGAAGATTTAGGGGCTATTAATAAACGAGCCAGAGCTATGTCTGATAGCCTAGTAGCTAAGGTTTATGAAGGTGCTATAGATGTGGACCCCCAAGGTAAGGGGTCTTCTTGGCGGAGATGGATCGGGCATATTCATAGGAATGTTTCAGCTACGTTAGATAAAAAATTACCGCAAAACTTAGCTTATCTCGCTAATTCCCTTGTCTTGGGTGGACATTATTATGACTTGGATGGAGATTTATTAGCCGCCTTTTCCTTTACGGGCCTCATTCATATCTTATCGGTATCAGGGTCTCACATAGCCCTTTTATCAGCCCTATCGTATGGCCTTTTGAAGCTATTGGGGTTGTCCAAGAGACGGGCTCTTTATGGGGTGATGCTTATTCTTCTGGCCTACGCCTTAGTGGTTGGATTTAACCCACCTGTAGTTAGGTCTCTTCTCATGGGCGTTTTACTAGCCTTTGGCCTTATAGAGGGCCGCCTCTACCAGGCAAGACAGGCCCTTCATCTATGCGGAATAGGCCTTTTGCTCTATGATCCATTCTTGCTCTTTGATATATCCTTTCAACTTTCTTTTGGGGCTACGTATGGTATTATCCTTTTCTTTAAGCCTTTATATCAACTCCTAGGGACCCTTCCACGTGTCTTGCGAGCTCCCTTAAGTTTATGCTTGGCTGCACAAATTCTAATCATACCGCTACAACTCTACTATTTTCACTATGTCAGCCTAGTCAGTCTCTTAGCAGCCATTTTAGTAGCACCTATCCTAGACTTAGTTATACTACTTGTCTTATTAGGCCTATTAGGATCCATTTGCCTTTCCTTACAGCCTCTTTGGTGGCTTATTAATGAACTTCTAGTGTTGAATTCTTGGCTGATACAAGCTTTGGCTCATATACCTTATGCCTATTTCTGGACGGGGATACAACCACTGCCTCTAACAGCTATATACCTCAGCACCTGTCGCTTGGCCTACGCAAATTGGGTTCAGATTCATAGGCCCATGAACTCCATATCTCTTGCTATAGCCCTATGCCTTCCCCTATGGATCGTAGTAACGGCTTATTATAACCATCACCATCAGGGAACCATTATTCACACAATACCCATGAAGATGGCTATTGCTAGTTGGATTATTAATGAAGATAATCGATTGCTAGTCCTCTTATCTAATAAACCGGACAGGGACCATGTCTATAGCTATAAAGAGATAGAAAATGCTCTTCATGCCTATGGTTATGATAAGGCCACTATGGTTATCTCTAATGTTATCCCTTCTTATGGCCAATGGGAGTCAAAAAAATCTAGCTTTCATAGGCTGGATAAAAGTGGAGAAAAGGGAAGTTTTTATATAGAGGGTAAGGAGGGCTCCTACGCGGTAGTCCATGGACAAAAGGGGGAAAAAATCATACAATATTTAAATGACAAAGACCTGTTCGTAACGACTGATTCCATGCCTTTTATTGAGAGTTTAGAAGCCTCCTCTAAGGGGCTTTCAGAGGGGCAGGTTATCTATAGTCCCACTATATTTACCAGAGATTCCATAGAGCCTGATGAAGATACTATTGATATAGTGGGAAAAGAGTATGTTGAGGATCGTGTGATTACTATTTAGGAGGATACCATGGCAAGCATTCAATTGCTCTACGGTACAGAGGACCAGCTCATGAAGGAGCGCAAGCTTTCCCTCCTAAGTCAGTATAGGGATATGGAGGTAGTTAATCTAACTGATGATAATAATCCCAGCCGAATCATGGAGCAGCTATCAGAAGACTCTCTCTTTGGTGATAGTAAACTATTTTGTCTTATTAATCCTGGTATCGTTAAAAAAACTGGTAAAAATAATGATGCCTGGCAGGGCTTAAGGTCATTCCTCCTTAATTACCAAGGGGAGAATCCCGTCCTCATCATCTACCATGATGCAATTGATAAGCGTTTAAAGGAAAATAAGGAACTATTAGCGACCATTCCCAACGAAGAATTTAAGCGTCTTGAAGGGGGGCAATTAGTCCAATGGATGCGTAAATATTGCCAGGAAAATGGCTATCAGTTAACCCTTCAAGCACAAGACTATATATCACAATTGCTAGAAATTTGGGTAGATGTACCGGTTACTTTTATGCGCACAGAATTGGACCGTTTTTTCTTGTTGTTAGGGGATAACAAGGAAATTGATAAGCCTTTTTTAGAAGCTAATATATCGGACTTTGGGTCTAAGAATATATTTACCTTTAAGGATGCCCTCTTACAGCGTGATGTTCATACACTCTTGGACTTATTTCCCTTTATCTTCTCGTATAAGGAAGTAGACCGGGCTATGTCCTATATAGAAGGTCAATTACGCCTGCAACTTATGGTATCGGAATGTAGGGCCGCGGGAATGACTCTAAGGCAGACCCAAGATCTGTTTAAACAAGAGGGATCAAAAACTAAGGCCTATCCAATTAAACTAGCCTACGAAGCGGCCCCTCGAATTCCGCGTAAGGCGCTGCGTAGCTTATTAATCGGTATGTATCATGTAGTGGCTACTAGTCGCATGGGGCAGGGGGATATAAGCACCTTTAGAGATTTAGTATTGTCGTATTGTGAGCAAGGAAAGGAGTAGGACTATGACCATTCGCTACCGGGTTGTCCCTAAGGATAAGTCTAAATCGGGCTTTTATGTAGCTTTCGATGAGAAAAAAGTAACCGTAGAAGCGATTGATGCTCAGCTTTCATCCTTAACTAGCTTACAAAATAAACTGAAAGAATATTACGATAGTCACGGTATAGATGTAGAAGAAATCGAATCTAATGCGGGCGCCTCTTTCTGTTATGCTTGGACAGGGGATGATACGGGTTTTGACGTGCCAGAAACCTATGCTGGTGGTTGCGGTGTCTCTGATATTTTGGATGCTATTGAAGCCAAAGATCGAGCTGAAAAAGAAAAGCGCCGTAAGGCTGAAGAGGCGGCTTATATTAAAAACTTTGCAAAAGAGCAAAAACGCCCTTTCCCTGTGTCCATTAATCAGGCCATAGATGAGGAAGAGGATGACTTTGTTCCCTTTGGAGACGACCAGGTTGAACTATCCTTTATGGATAATACTCCTGTTATTGTCGATCAGGTGGCACCAAGTTTGGTTGCTAACGGCACTAAAAGTACAACTAAAGGATCCGCTTCCTCCTATGGATCTGGTCCTTCCTCCTATACAGGAAATAGCAAGTATCCGCAACGGCAACCCCGTACCAAGGACCAACCAACAGCAGAAGGCAATATTTTAGGCCCTAAAATTGAGGGGGAACCTGTGACTATTATGTCTATCGTAGAAGATACTCCTAATGTTGTCTTTAAAGGGACTATAGTGGGTTTAGAACGGCGGGACCTTAAAACTGGAAAGTCCATAGTTACCGGTTCTATTGTGGATAAAACTAATTCTATGCGCTTCAAAAAGTTCTTTACTAGCATTGAAGAAGGATCTGATTTCGAAGGCAAGCTCAAAAAAACGCATTTGCTTCGTATGCAAGGGACTGTAGAATACGATGAGCGATTTGAAAAAGATTATGTCATGAATCTTCGGTCTGTCCAAGAGGTATCTGAAGAAGAAAACCTCCGGGAAGACCATGCAGAGGTTAAGCGTGTAGAGCTTCATCTCCATACCAAGATGTCCGATAAGGACGCTTTAGTAGAGCTAAAAGACCTCTTTAAGACTGCTAAACGATGGGGTCATCCTGCCGTAGCCATCACGGACCATGGGGTGGTACAAACCTTCCCAACGGCTCAAATTCTATCTAAGGAAACAGGTGTTAAGTGCATTTATGGGGTGGAAGGCTATCTGATTCCCAATAAGGAGATGCTCAAGGAAGACCGTCAGCACTTTAAACGCTATCACATTATCATCTTGGCCAAGAACCAGGTTGGCCTCCGTAATCTTTATAAATTGATTTCCATATCCCATATAGATTACTTTAAGGGCCGTCCTTGCTTGCCAAGAGAGGTCATCGAAGAACATCGGGAAGGCCTTATCATTGGCTCAGCCTGTGAAGCAGGTGAACTCATGCAGGCTATTGTCCATAATCGACCAGAAGAAGAAATTTTACAAATTGCTTCCTTCTATGATTATTTGGAAATCCAGCCCCATACTAATAACCTCTTCCTTACCAGACCTTCTAAAAAGTACCCAACTCCTTTGGTGCCTGACGAAGAAACACTTAAGGAATTTAATAAGGTTATCGTTGACTTGGGAGACAAACTTAATAAGATGGTCGTTGCTACCTGTGATGTCCACTACTTGAATCCCGAAGATAAGATCTACCGAGAAATTATGTTGACCGCATCGGGTTTTACCGATGCTCATGAACAACCAGACCTACATTTGAGGACGACAGAAGAAATGTTAGCCTCCTTCGACTACTTATCTCCAGAAAAGGCCTACGAGGTAGTTGTAACTAATACCAACAAGGTCAACGACATGTGCGATGTTCTCCAGCCAGTTCCTGCGGGGACCTATTCCCCTAAGATTGAAGGAGCTGATCAAGCTCTGACTGATATGTGTTACCGAAATGCAGAAGCCATCTATGGGTCTCCTTTGCCTGAACCGGTTAAAGACCGCCTAGACTATGAGCTTAAGTGTATCATCGATAACGGCTACGGAGTACTCTACTACATTGCCCATAAGTTGGTTAAAAATTCCTTAGATAATGGCTATTTGGTGGGTTCTCGTGGATCCGTAGGCTCCTCTTTTGCTGCTACTATGGCTGAAATTACGGAAGTTAATCCGCTACCACCACACTATATCTGTCATAATCCTGAATGTAAGCACTCCGAGTTCTTCCTTAATGGGGAGTACGCAGGGGGCTTTGACCTGCCACGAAAAAATTGTCCTAAATGTGGTCAACCACTTGGTTGTGATGGTCATGAAATTCCATTCGCCATCTTCTTAGGTTTTAACGGAGACAAGGTACCTGATATCGACCTGAATTTCTCCGGTGACTACCAAGGCAAGGCGCATAAGTACACGGAAGAGCTCTTTGGTCGTGATAACGTATTCAAAGCCGGTACTATTGGTACCTTGGCAGATAAAACCGCCTTTGGTTATGTTAGAAAGTACGCCGAAATTAATGGCATTCAAGCCCGGTCAGGCTACTATGAAATGTTAGCCAAGGGATTTACAGGTGTTAAGAATACAACTGGTCAGCACCCTGGAGGTATCATCGTATGCCCACGGGATATGGACGTCCACTACTTTACACCTATCCAGCATCCTGCTAATAAAAAGGAATCTGGTGTATATACGACCCATTTTGACTACCATTCTATCCATGACTGCATGACTAAACTTGATATTCTTGGTCATGATGATCCTACTATTATCCGTATGTTGGAGGATCTAACAGGTATCGATGCTAAGACCATTCCCTTTGACGATCCAGCGACGTTGAGTCTCTTCTCCTCTACAGAGGGGATCGGTCTTACGCCTGAACAATTACAGGGAGACAAGGTAGCCTCTCTAGCTGTACCAGAATGTGGTACCAAGTTTGTACGGGGCATGTTAGAAGACTCTAAACCACAACATTTCTCGGACCTAGTGCGGATTTCCGGTTTCTCCCATGGGACTAATGTGTGGCTAGATAATGCACAAACCCTAATCACAGAAGGAATTTGTAAATTAAACGAAGCCATTTCCACCCGGGATGATATCATGAACTATCTCATGCACAAGGGAATTAAACCTAAAACCTGCTTCTCAGTTATGGAAAACGTTCGTAAGGGTAAGGGGATTGATGCTAAAGGTAAGGATACTCATTATGAAGAGGAACTGCGGGAAGGCAATATTCCTGAATGGTTCATCGAATCGTGTAAGAAGATTTCATACCTCTTCCCACGGGCCCATGCAGTGGCCTATGTTATGATGGCCTTCCGTATTGCTTGGTTCAAGATTAATCATCCACTAGCCTTCTATGCAGCCTACTTCTCCATTCGGGCCAAGGCCTTTGATATCAAGATTATGACGGGAGACCTTACTACGCAATTGACGGAATTTCGCCGCATCAAGGCACTGGATAAGGCTGCTTCTCCGGTGGAACAAAATCTGATGAAGGAACTGGAAGTATCCATGGAAATGTATCAACGGGGTTACCGTTTCTCCACAGTAGACCTCATGCAATCCGATGCCAAGCGCTTTAAGATTGTAGATGGCAAACTCTTACCACCATTTATTATGGTCGATGCCCTAGGGGAAAAGGTAGCAGAAGCCATCGTAGAAGAACGGGAAAAGAAACCATTTATCTCTCTCAAAGACTTGCAACGCCGTTGTAAGGTTTCCCAAAGTATCCTTGAAACCATTAAGGATATTGGGGGAGCAGGGGATCTACCTGATGACGAACAAATGTCCTTGTTTGGCTAAGCCTTTTATTTCATACTAGATAGTAAAAGACCCTAACCTATTAGGTTAGGGTCTTTTACTGATTTTAATTTGATAGGGCTTTAATTAAATAAGACACAAAAAAGCACTGGCTCCTTAGAACCAGTGCTCTTATATTTTTACTTAACCCAGGATACAACTTCATCCATAGGACGACGTGTTTTAGGACGACTTGGCCCTTCCTTGCGATAACCAAAGGCCATCATAGCGGCCATTCCAAAATGCTTAGTATCGTAGAGACCTTCTTGGTCGCCAAAGAGACTATCTAGCTCTTTTTTGTTAAAGCCTTCAATAGCTAGTGAATCAATACCTTTTAAAGCAGCAACTGTCATCATATTGCCCATAACAATATAAGCTTGTTTAGCGGCCCAATCAAAGGTAGACTCTTCTGATTTATAGAAGCCAAAGTCAACATCACCATGATTTTGAATAGCGTCTCTATAAGCCTTGTATAGATCATCTGGAAGTTGTTCAATGTCCTTCATAATATGATCTAAATAAGGGCTGCCTGGTTGTAAATCAGCAGCACGACGCGCTAGGAGGAAGACGAAATGAGAAGCCTCCTTAACGGCTTTTTGAGCACCCCAGGCATGATCAAAGATCATTTGACGATACTTGGGATTTTGTACAACTACGAGAGAAAATGGTTCCAAACCAAAGGAGGTAGGAGAGAGGCGGGCTGCTTCCAAAATAAGTGCAAAATCTTCTTGTGAGATTGTCTTATGAGGATCGAACTTACGGCATGCAAAACGGAAGTTAAAGGCGTCTAGAATTTGTTTATTAATGTCAGTCATAGTGACCTCCTTATTTATTAAAAAATATATATTATATGTACAGTGTAACATAATTTAGGAGCCATAATATTGTTATGACTAATCAATTTAAAAGCACTTGATAAGAAGATCTTTACTAA
>URSE01000050.1 GCA_900550455.1 uncultured Veillonella sp.
TTGGTAGGCTACTAATTTGCTTGGATGACACGAGAAGACAAGTCGGCCTTCAATCATATGAGTGGCTATGATTGTAGCCAAATCGTCCCGATAGGCAAGAGGTATTCTTTCTAACATATCGTCAAAAGTAAAAGTATCCTCTTTACCTATAAAGTATTGGTAAGCCTCGCGTATAGGCGCATGAGGGATTGTATCTAAAATAGACTCCCCTTCTAGTATACGGAAATGGAACTGTTCTAATACTTCTGCTGTAATGGAGGAAATGCCTCTATGTTTACTTAAAATCTTTTTATGTTCCTGAGAAGCTTTGACTAGAATTGATTTTCTAAAGGATGTATCCAAGAGAAAATCCAGGTATTGCTCTTGTCCAATTCGGTCATTCGGTGCTAGTTTTACCAGGCTAAGAGCTAGCTCCTTATCAATGGCATCCACAAAGGATAGGGTCAAGTCACTATCACAGACATAGGTTAATCCTTTAGCCTCCCATCGATCAGCTATTTCCTGGAAGTAAAGAGGATCATTATGAATTTCCAAATGATCATGCCCCACATAATAGTCAGCTTGCCCCACCACCTTACGAAGGGCTCCTAAGAATTTTTTATTGCGGGCCTTCAAGTCATCATATTGCATAATCTTTGTACCAATCATAGATGCTACGTATTTAGCCCGTTGTACTTGATCTCTCTGTGGTGCTTCTGGATGAGGTCGATTAGCAAAGAGCATAAGTTGACGAACTTCATCCATGGTATGCCAGCCCGGATAGGTATTGTAGGAAAGGTAAGCCACGCCATGGTCTTCAAGCAAGTCTCGTATAGTATCCAATATCCGATCCTTCACTTGGTCATCCACCCAAGAATAAAGACCATGAGCAATGATGTAATCAAACTTACCAAAGGATTCATCTAAATCCATAATGTTCTTATGGACCAACTTGATATTTTTAAGACCCAATTCGTCCACAATGGCCTGTCCTCCTTCAATTTGTTCTTGAGACAGGTCTACTACCGTATAGTGGGCCTCTTGATTAAGGAAGGCTTGGGTGATGATATTTCCCCATAGGAACCACCTAACTCAAGAACCTTAGCTGTCTTGGCCGAGGCTACTGTCAAGCCAAAGAAACGGGCATGAGCCTCTAAGAAAGAGGCTGTCGTATAGGGAAAGGGTTCAGATTGATAGCCTAAATCACTATACGTATCCTGTGTAGATCGAAGCATTGACTCTAAGCCGATTAAATTATGGTTAGCCATGGAGCACCTCCTAAGAATCCTTTATATGCTTAATCATACTAAAATTACAAGCCTTTTCATAGACACATGCAGGCTATAAAAAAGCTAGATTAAACCTCAATGCAATGAGATTAATCTAGCTCTTAGACTATTATAGGGACTTTTCAAAATAAATAGTTACATGCTTATTACCTGGTAAGGTAGTTTGCTGATATCTCCTAAAGCCCCAGGACTCATACATGGTACAGAGCCAGGGGTGCTCTGCCGCCGTCCCCAAGGTGATTTTAGGCGTCTTATAGAGATTTACAAGTACTTCTTCTAGGTGAGTTAAGGTCTTATAAGCATAGCCCTGTCTCTTATGATTAGGATCTGTTACCACATGTCCTAAATGAGGATACAGGCTAGGACCAGGTTTCTTAGACCAAGGAAGGCGGAGGGATATGGATGATACCAACACATCATCCACCCAGAGGCCATAGGTAGGGAAATCCTCTAGCCACTGGTAGGAATCCTGAGGACTAAAGTCTGCCGCCTTAAAGTCAATACCCACCTCCTTAGAAGCTTGGTAGCCACCAACCAAAAGTTGGTGATAAGCCTCTCGATCACTTCTGTCTAAGAGTCTAAATTCTTCCATACTAGGGCATCTCCTTCTAACAAAGACTACAAGGCTGCAGAGTCAACCGCTGTATCAGGCGGCAAGGTCAAGTAACGACTAAGGAATTCTCGGGTTCTCGCCTCTTTGGGATGGACTAAGATATCTTGTGGTTTCCCTTCTTCCACTACGCGACCACCTTCCATAAATACCACTTGATCTGCTACTTCAGAGGCGAAGCCAATTTCATGGGTCACGATAATCATAGTCACATTTAGTTCCTTTGCGATTTTCCTAATAACCGCCAAGACTTCACCCACTAGCTCTGGGTCCAAAGCAGAGGTTGGTTCATCGAAGAGAATGACTTCAGGGTCCATAGCTAAAGCCCGAGCAATGCCAATTCGTTGTTGTTGGCCACCGGACAATTGAACGGGGTAATAGTCGCCATAGTCTGCCATCCCTACCTCACTTAAGTACTTTTGGGCGATTTCCTTGGCTTCAGCCTTTTTAAGGCCTTTAACCGTCACGAGCCCTTCCATGATATTCTCCAAAGCCGTCTTATTCGAAAAGAGGTTATAGGATTGGAAAACCATGGATGTGTGGCGGCGCACATTGAGAATTTCCTTCTTCTTTGCCTTAGCTAAGTCCACCTGAATATGGCCGAGGCGCATGTGACCTTGGTCTGCCTTTTCTAAAAAGTTAAGGGTTCGTAAAAAAGTAGTCTTACCAGACCCAGAAGGGCCTAGGATAACCGTCACAGAACCGCGAGGAACAGTAATATCAACGCCCTTTAAGATTTCGCGCTTCCCAAAGGATTTATGTACATTTGTAATTTCAATCATATGCTTTCTTCTTTCAGAATTCCTAGTAGGCTTGCCTAATCCTAATTATTAACCTTCCCATGCTTATAGGCACTAGCCCAAATTTCTAAGCGATGGAACAAAAATTCAAAGAATATACCCAAGCTCCAGAAAATGAGGGATACTACGATGAAGGTTTCAAAGTAGCGGGCATTAGTCTCCGTATAGAGCTTGGCCGCCCCAAACACTTCCATAACAGTAATGACAAAAACGATGGACGTCGATTTCATAGTGTTGAGAAATTGGTTGGTAAAGAGAGGCAAAGCAAATACAAGAGCCTGGGGTAAGACGATCCTGCGAAAGGCCTGGAACCAGGTCATACCCACTGCATAAGCCGCCTCAACTTGGCCTTTAGGAACGGCCTCCAAGGCAGCCCGGAAGATTTCACTCAAGTAAGCTCCCGTATGGAGCGATAGACCAATGATAGCAATGGCTATAGCCGGTACATGTTCAAAGGGAATATGAATTTTTTGCTCTTGGCTTAAGTAAAGCAAGAACATAGGAATCCCATAATAGACCAAATAGAGGAGAACCATATTAGGCAGGCCCCGGCAGATTAGAACAAAGGCCTGACTCAATTGGGACAAGATCGGCACCTTGTTTTCTCTGAGAACACAGGACAAGAGCCCTAAGAGAGTCCCAATAATAACGGAGGAAAAGGTAATCTCCAAGGTCACCTTAATATAGGGTAGAACAAACTCAAAAGCGCCTACCATATAGGTTGGATCGATAATTGCTTGCATAATTAATCCTCACTAACTAAGACTTGCTCAGGTCTTTCCTGAGTCAAGGACAGGCGTTTTTCCAAGAACCGTCCCAAGAGGGAAATGATAAAAATCAAAATACCATAAATGATAGCCGCATCAACGAAAAGTTCTAAATAGCGTTGACTATTGCCCCCTAGGAGTTCAGCCTTCCGCATCATATCCACAACGCCTACATTAAAAATCAAGGCAGTGCCCTTAATCATGGATATAACTACATTAGTCAAAGGCGGTATAGATAGACGAAAGGCCTGTGGGAACACAATGCGTCGATAGGCTTGAAAATCTGTCATACCCAAAGCCTTAGCTGCTTCTTTTTCCCCTTGCCCCACTTGGCCAATGGAAGCCCGGAGAATCTCTCCGCTATAGGCCGCTATGTGGAGGGTAAAGACCGCATATACATAGATGAGACCTGGCAAGCCTCTTACATTGACCCCCACATGGCCCAGAATTTCTGGCACACCGAAATAAACCAAGAAGAGTTGAACAAGGAACGGTGTCCCCCGCATAAAGGAGATAAAAACAATAAGAATCTGGTTAAGAACTGGTACCTTATTCACCCTTCCCAAGGCTATAAAAGCCCCTAAGATAGTCCCTAAGACAGCCGCTACTACTGCAATAAGAATAGCTACATGCACATAGGACAGGAGGATGGGAAAAGATTTAATCATATAGGATAGGCTAAAATATGCTTCCATAGGACATCTCTTTCTAAATTAAGAAGAAAAGGCTGCAATGCTAGCATTACAGCCATAGGGGTAAATCCCTTACTTGCCTGGTTCTACAGTGTAGTCACCACCGAGGAATTTTTCCGACAAGTCTTTGAGGGTTCCATTTTCACGTAGTTTCTTCATATCTGCATCAATACGTTTAACTACGTCATCCATACCGTCACCCTTGCGAACGACGAAGTAAGTAGGAACGACAGCCAAGGTATCACCTACGATTTTAAGAGGTAATTTCCGTTCTTTTACAGCGGATTCAACGATATACTTATATTCTCCTGCTGCATCAGCACGGCCAGTAGCTACCAAATTCAAGGTTTCAGCAGCGCCTTTATCAGTGTAAATTAATTCGATTGGTGGCGCCGCAGTTTCATTGAACTTCTTAACCATATCTACGAATTCAGAGTTTGTCGTAGCAGCCACCTTTTTCCCTTGCAAGTCAGCCAAGGAATGGACGGAATTATTATCATCCTTTACCACCAAGTTACGGACGGAATAGTCATTCACTTCATTCGTGAATAAGTACTTAGCTTCCCGTGCTGGGTTGCGGCGCATTTGGTTGGCAATGAGGTCTACTTGGCCACCATCCATAGCTACAAAGGCTGCATCTGTAGACATAGGCTTGAATTCAAAGTGGAGGCTAGGATCGATTTTCTCGATAGCCTTAAGAATTTCCACATCATAACCTGTCAACTCCCCATTATCATCGGTATAGGAGAATGGTTTGGAGGTTCCTCGTGTAGCTACAACAATCGTTTTTGCATCTGAAGCTGCTGCTGATTTACTGGAACTATCATCCCCGCCACAACCAGCTATAGCCAAGGTGCCTAAAATAGCTACGCCAAGGGTTACTAATTTAAGAATTTTTTTGCTTTTTAATGTAAACATCTAATCTACCTCTTATAAAATCTGTTTCATATGTATCTCCAATGGATACAAGTCTCTCTATCCCTAGCTTACATACTGGCTAGGAGTCCTACAGGGGGACAGAAGACTTCTTATATTAGGTCTAAGTCTCTAACAATGGAAGACGCCAATCGTTGCTTAGCTATCTCATATGCCTTGGGCTGATTCCAATCAGGCAAGGCTGTCATAAGATTCTTGATGGTCTTTTTATCCAAGCCCTGCTCCAGTTTGCCTACTATATCTGACAGGCTAAAGGGACGGCCTGGAGACCCCTTGGGTCTATCCTCTTGGCTAGTCCATGAGCGACCATCAGTAAACGTCACATCTATGTGGGTTAGACGCACGTCTTGCGCCACCTTGGGCAGGTCGTTGTAACGATGGATCTTCGGCAAAGCTTTATGAAAGTCAGCTGGTGTTTTTTCCAGGAAAAAGAGTTGGTCTTTTACTTCCCCATAGGTGAGGACCTGCCAAACTACATATTCCAAGGAGAATTGGCCTTCGCGGCCGCTTACAGGTTGGCGGTAGTGCATGCCCTTAGCTGCCCCAGGAGGTAGGTGAATGTCCACCTTCTCTACATTGTCCCAGATGGAATTAACTTGCTGTCCTTTCATTTGGTTAGTATCCAAGTCTACTCGGAAATCATTTTTCCACCGGTCATAGAGAGCCTTAGCACAGGCCTCGCCGGATATACCAGCGGAGCAATAAGGGTGTTCTTTAGTCCAAAGACCAGGGCTAATAATCTGCCCAGGCTTGAGCCAGTCCCTGGCAAAGTCTCCCTCTTGAATGATCCTATTAGCCGCCACCTTAAACCATCCCTCTTGCGGGTCAAAAGGGTTAAGCGCTGCCTTTAGCGTGGTGTCTCGCAAGAGCTCGTAAGCCCATACGGCGTTGCGGGCGGCTAGTCCTGCATGAAGGGGCTTGCCATCCGATCCAGACTGAAGCGCTAAGCCAGAAGACTGGGTTGCCGCCAGGGATAAGAGAGATGCTAAGTCCTCCCCTCCTAGACCTCGCAATTTTCCTATTGCCGCAGCAGCCCCCATAGGGTCTACCGTAGCGGTAGGATGCCAGCCCTGCAAACGGTAGGAAGGATTAATCAAGTAACCAAAAATTCCCTCCAGTTCAGCCCCAACTACATAGGCCTCTAAAAAATCCGCCCAAGAATCTTCCTCATCTAAGATGGCTAAGAGGGCTGAATAAATAACTGTGGAAAAATGCCCCTGTAGGTTAGCCTGTGCATCATCATAATCTAAATAGTGAGAGGCAAAGCCATAATATAAAGCTTTGTCACTGGCCTTAGATAGGTCCAGAAAGTTCTTAAGAGACCCAACCCCTTCCTTATCAAAGGCAGCCGTCATGGCTCCTAAGTAATCAAGAAAGGCCTTCTGTGCCTGTTCCAAAAGATCTGACCTTTGGGCCACATCTGTGGTTTCTATGCAATTAATCAATTCCTGTGTTAAGGCATCCACCCAATCACCTACTTACTCATCTTACTTAGCGAATTTTTGAGCTCGGTCGTTTGGTTCTTTCCAATCTGCATCATCAGGACCTACTGGTACGAGACGAGGCAAATCTTCAAATGGCGTATGGTCTACCACATAGAAACGCTTACGCATGGAGTCAAAGTCTGTGGTGCCTCCGAAGGCAGGATGACTGTAAAGGTCTTTAGCATAGTTCCAAAGGTTTGGATAGTCGCGAAGACGTTTTCTATTGACATAATATTTTTGATAGAAGACCAAGTCAAAACGAGCCAACGTTGGGAAAATCCGGATATCCGGTTCCGTAATGGTATCACCCATGAGGTACCGTTGTTTAGATAAACGTTCTTCCAACCAATCCAATCGGCGGAAGACCCGTTCTACATAATATTCGTAATCCTTTTGGCTGGTAACCAAGGCAGCCAAATTAACAGCCAAGTTAACGTCCGCGTAAATTACGATGTTCAAGGCATCAATATCGGCCCGCAATTCTTCTGGATAAATATCAGGTGCATCTGGGGAAATATAGTCTTGGAAGCCCTTATAGAGTTGGATGACCAAGTCATGGTAGTCATTATTAACAACAGCACCCGTTTTTTCATCTACAATCGCTGGTACAGTAGACCGTTGATCATAGTCAGGGTCTCCCTTACGATAAGCCTCTCCTAGGGATTTAATCCCTAATACAGGGTCCACATCGTTTGGATCTAAGGTGAAGAACCAGTCACCAACGACCCCAGCAGGACGCAATGGATCAACCACGCCATCGGAGATGACCTTATCAAGGCCCAAGAGATCGATGGCGATTTTAATGCGGTGAGCCCATGGGCAATGCTTAGACCAGATTAAGCGATAGCGATTAGCTTCCACTGGCAATTGGCCAGGTTCATTACCAAAATCTGTAGTGAATTGAGGTTCTTCGTTGTCTGAATACTTTTGGCGCTTATTAAAGTTTGAACCATCATACTCTTTTTGTTCCCCTTGGCGAGGATTAGAGGATTGGAATTCAGAGAAGTCAATTGGGCATGGGTTCATAGCCCGTTGAAACTCCACTTCCTTACGTGCTTCTGCAATAGAAGGATCTTTAACTCTGCTCACATCTACTTCTTGACTCATACCAGTCAACCTACTTTCTATTAATGTATATCAACAAATTA
>URSE01000051.1 GCA_900550455.1 uncultured Veillonella sp.
CAGCCCCCTCCTTCGTCATATAACTTTTATAAACCAAGCCATAGTTTTAACCTATGGTTTGTTGGTTATGCCAATTCCCTATAAAGCTCTCATAAGGCCTATCTACTAGGCTAACTCCTCATACGATGCATGAGAATAGCCGCCAATACAATTCCGGCAGTCCCTGTCACCAATTGTGGCCAACCCATAGAAAACAGGAGAAGATTGGCCTTTGGACCGGATATATTAATGGTCGACAGGAGCCAACTAAAGCCTCCATAGAGGACTACAAGCCGCGAAAGAACAGCACAAAGAACCATGAGTACCATAGACTTGCCTTGCCAAAAGCGGGCCCAGCAAGCATAGAGAGAAGATCCGAGACCTACTACTAGAATAGCTGGCAGAATAGGCAACATAATCCCTTGCAAATAGGCCACCACCGGTGTCACCCAAGCAATAGTGAGACCGCTTTTAAGGCCAAAACGCCAGGTTGCTACAATGATGCAGGTGGATACAAGGGATCCAATAAGAAAGAGGGAAACTTGTGGCGGTATGGGAATAATCAAACGTAGGGATTGGACAAGTAAGGCTATAGCCAAAAGCATGGCAGTACCCGTTAAACTTCGAATAGGCATACACATATCCTCTAGGGTTAATTCGGATTAATACAAATAATAACACCCCTATTATACACCTAGGCAAAGCCTTAAACCTATGATATAATACCTTCATACGCGGGCGTAGTTCATTGGTAGAATGCGAGCTTCCCAAGCTTGAGAGGAGGGTTCGATTCCCTTCGCCCGCTCCACACCAAATAGTAGCACCCTTAAGGGTGCTTTTTTATACCTATTAAAAAGCTCCCTCATCCTAGATGAGGGAGCTTTTATATCACACAAGGCCTGAGAATCCTTTCACAAGCCCTTATGCATATTAGTGAATCAATGGGAATACGAATTTAATCCAAGGCACGCCAACCACAATGAAAATAGCCATATAGATGACGCCGAAGATGAAACCAAGTTTCCAGAATTCAGCGGACTTAGTAAAGCCAGAGGCGAACCAAATTGGGCTATGACCTGTACCGTATGGTGTCAAGATACCCATAATCCCCATTGGAAGCAATAAGTAGAGCATAGCTTGGGAAGCATCGATACCAGGTACTTGCAGGAGCAAGGTTGAGAAAAGGCCTGTCATAGCAGTTACATAAGCCGTACCAGATGCAAAGAAATAACGGAGAACAGCAAAGGCAATCATGAGACCAAATACGGCATACATTGGGTCCAAGGAAAGCAAGGAACCACCCGCAGATTTAGCCAACCAGTCCAGGAAGCCTACATTCTTAAGACCTGCTGCCATTGGCACCAAGGTACCAAACCAAGTCAATACGTTCCAAGCTGGTTTGTTAGCAAGGAAGTCGGCCCAAGCGATAACCTTAGCCAAAACCATAGCGATGATAACGATCAAGGCGGTGGTTGTTGGGTTAACCCCGAAGAAGGAAGACCCGATCCAGAGGATAAGTGCACCTACTGAAATAAGAGCCATGGCGATTTCTTTACTGGTCATAGCACCCAACTTAGCGTATTCTTCCTTAGCCCATTCTGCGATTTCAGGAGAGCCCTTAACTTCTGGTTTGCAGAAGACATAAGCCAAAATTGGGGTAATGATGAAGAGGATGATACCGACTGGCAAGAAGGCTAGGAACCAGGAGGTCCAGTCTACCGTTGCTACCCCAGACTTAGCAGCCAACTCTACAGCCAATGGGTTTGGCGCTTGGCCAGTAAGGAAGATAGAGGAAGATACACAGGTTACTGCAAGCGATACCCAATTGAGGTAGGAACCAATCTTGCGAGGATTCTTATCAGGGTAGGAATCAAACATAGGACCGATACTAGCAACGATTGGATAGATAGTACCACCAGAACGAGCTGCATTGGATGGGATGAATGGTGCCAAAATCAAATCGGTAATAGCAATGGCATAGCCTAAGCCCAAAGAAGATTTGCCCAACTTTTTAACCAAGAAAAGGGCAATCCGTTGGCCCAAGCCAGAGTTCTTGTAACCGATACCAATCATAAATGCAGCGAAAATTAACCATACAATGGCATTGTTAAAACCGGACAAGCCCCAGCTAATAGCATTAGCGGAAGTAACCATACCGGTCACCTTATCTGGTGTAGGTCCTACACGGAAGAGAACCGCCACAGTAATAGCAATTAACCCAATAAAGGCTGAAGGCAATGGCTCGAGAATCAAGCCGACTACGAGACCAGCAAAAATGGAAACATAGATCCATGCGCCGGCGGATAAGCCTGCTGGTGCACCGATAAGCCATACAATGATAGCTACAATGAGCGGTGCCCAGAGTTTCCAATTAAAGTTTTTCATAACGAAACTCCTTACTACACACAATATATAATTTACTACTAGATTATTATAACTATCTAAGCCTACTGATTAAAGCTTTATGCACATATTTCTGCATAATTACTCTATGATTCTTATTTATAGGCCTATAACAATAGTGATACTTAATGAATAAGAGATCTCACATTTTAAGTCGTTGTATAAATAAATTCTTAATTTCCCCTCCTAAAAGGAGTATAATCTATACAGAATTGCCATAAAGGCAAATCCTTAGTTAGCTTTAGGAGGCCTGGTCATGAGACCAACCTATTTAGAAATTGATACACAACTCATCCGAGAAAATTTAAGAAAAATAAAGGATGCCCTACCTGAATGGTCCACTTCCACGGCGGTCATCAAGGCTAATGGCTACGGCCATGGCTCTGTCATCATGGGGCGAATTGCCGTAGAAGAAGGTTATGAATCCCTGGCAGTGGCCATTCCTGAAGAGGCCCAACCCCTCCGCAATGCAGGCATCATGGTCCCCATCTACCTCTTAGGCCTGACTCGGCCCCAATCCTTCGAACTCATTGCCGACACCAACACCATCCCCGCAGTTGATGACTCGACTGACTTTGATAGTCTTAACGAGTGTGCCAAGCGCCATGGCATGACCATACCAGTCTGCATCGCCGTCGATACAGGCATGCACCGGATTGGCATTCAACCAAAGGAGGCCTGTGCCTTTATAGAAGAGATAGAAGCCTATTCAAACCTCAAGGTAGACGGGTTCTTCTCCCACATGGCTAATGCTGATGCAGCCGATCAAAGCCATGCCCATGACCAAGCAGCTAGCTTTGGAGCCATGGTCGAGGCTGTTAAGGCCTTCCGTCCTGACCAGGACTACCGTTTCTCCTTTGCCAACTCCGCTGGTCTTTTGGCCATCAAGGACTCCCTCTATACAGATGCTCGCCCTGGTATCATCCAATATGGCATCATGCCATCCATGGATGTACCTAACCGCCTAGGCCTCAAGCCGGTCCTTTCCCTTCACTCAGAGGTAGTTCACGTGCAACATTTGGAAAAAGGCCAAGGGATTGGTTATGGATCTACCTATGTAACCACAGGGCCAACCACAGTAGCCACTATCCCTATGGGCTACGCCGATGGCTACCCCCGGTCCCTCTCCAACCGTGGGGCTGTACTCATCAAGGGCGTCCGTTGCCCTGTAGTGGGCCGGGTCTGCATGGACCAATTTATGGTTATGGTACCACAAGGCGTAGAGATAGCCGTAGGCGATCCTGTAGTTCTCCTAGGTCAACAGGGACACGAATCCATTACAGCCCTAGAAATTGCGGCCTTAGCTAACACCATCCCTTACGAGATTTTCTGCGGTTTCTCAGAGCGAGTTCCTCGGGTCTACAAGTAGGCAAAAAGATTTAAATAGTAATTAATAAGGAAGGCCCCTGTCCTTCTACCGCTCGACAGGGGCCTTCCTCGGCTAGATGCAAACAAAAAAGGATGCCTTAGCATCCTTTTTTATATCTATATGCAATTAGCAATCTGCAACTAACTATTTATGGCTCATCTACCTGCTCCTCTTCGTCTAAGGTGTAGTCCCGGGCCATCCACTTACGAGTAGCCGTAAAGGTAATGGTAACCCATTTTTCATTGGCATGCCCTCCGATAGCATCATCAATTTCATTGCGAATCTGATCGAAGGCTGTTACCGTTTGCGCTGGGAAATCTTCATCGATGAGGATGTCGATTTCTACAATCTTAACGTTGCCATAAGCCTGTACAGAGGTGACATAGTCTAGGAAGTGGTAACGCTTCATGAAGTCATCCATGATGTACTGGATCCGATTATGATAGGCAAGGGGCGCTACCCCCAATATTTGCTTAAGAGAGGGAATCAAAATTCTAAAGGACGATGGCATCATCTGCAAGGATAAGGCTATAAGAACCAGGGGGTCTACATAAATAGCATAGGCGGCCCAAGGAGATGCTTTCAGAAGAAGGGCTATGATAAAGGAAATAAGGATGGCTGCCTCTAGGCGCACATCGATGGTCCAGGAGATGTTATCAAACTTAACCAGGTTAGACTTGAGCCGTTTGTTGATGCGGCGTACATAAAGGATGTAAATTAAGTCGGCCACGGTGAAGAAAATTGCATAGGCGATAGCTAAATCAATTTTGACAGCCCGCCCTCCTGCTAAGAGATCAGTAATCCCAGAAGCTAGCGCATAGATGACGATGAGAAGGGTAAAAGACCCTTCCATGATGAGGACCAGAGGCTCAAACTGCCAGTAACCAAACTGGAAACGCTTGGAGGTTTCATTAGCGACTAGCTTGGAGGTACCAATCATCATGAGCTTAATAATAACCCCTATAAAGGCAGTTACCCCATCCAAAAGGATGGCAGACGAGCCAGAGACAATCCCCATAATAGTTCCTGCTACCGCCAGCAAACCCATAAGACCGGCAGATTGCATGAGCAAGCGCTGTTCTATAATTTTTTTATCTAGCATGTGGCCCTCCTTTACTGATTTAGACAAAATACCACTCCCAGGGGAAATTATGACCAAGGATGCCCTTGATCTGGGAGTGGTATCTCTATAAGCATAACAAAAATCGAGGCACTAGTCAGCACCATCATTCTCATTATCTATCAATTACCCTAGAAGGAATGACTCCTAGGGCTTACTTAAGAGCCCTCTTCATTCATAGGATACTGACTATTTAACTTCAGCGATAGCTTCTACTTCTACCAAGAGACCCAAGGGAAGATCCTTCACAGCAAAGCAAGAGCGGGCTGGTTTTCCGGTCATGTACTTGCCATAGATTTCATTAAAGGCTGCGAAGTCTTCAATATTAGCTAGGAAGCATGTTGTCTTTACAACCCCTTCAAAATTGGTCCCTGCCTCAGACAAGATGGCACCCAAGTTCTTCATCACTTGTTCTGTTTGTTCTTGTATACCTCCTTCTACAGGTTTGCCTGTAGCTGGATTGAGGCCTACTTGTCCTGATAAAAACACAAGGTTTCCCGCAGCCTTAGCTTGTGAGTATGGCCCTACCGCGGCAGGTGCCTTATCAGTGTGAATGGTTTTCATAAATCTTACCTCCCTAAAAAATCAGTCATATAATTTAGTCTAACATATGGCCGTACCCCCCACAAGCAAAGCCTCTTCTAAGTCTCATTGACATTTCCATTCATTCTCACTACACTATATAGAAACCTATATAAATAAAGTAACTGTATAAAGGAGTCATCATGACACAACAAGCAAATCCACAAGAATTGACCATAGGATCTGCCCATGGCCGATTCAAAGCTAAGCCTATCAGCTTTAAAGGACGGGTTAGCCGGTCTGAATTTTACCTCACCACCATCTTGGTACCTTGGGGTATTGAAATTCTAGCCCTCCTAATTCTAACCCTGGGTGGGGGTATTAGCGGTTTTTTATCCAGCCCTGGAAATCCAACTACCTGGCCTCTGGCCATAGGAGGGATCCTCTTTGTCATCATACAAATTGCCCTCTTCTTATCCCTCTTGGGTTATAGTATACGGCGTTTACACGATATAGGTAATAGGGGCTGGTGGGTCCTCATCTCATTGATTCCTGTTATCGGCCAAGCCATCCTCCTCTACAAGTTCCTATCCCCTTCTAATCCTGGTTCCAATGCCTACGGAGAACAACCTGTAGAGACCCTTCCTATGAACCCTGAAGCGGATGAAAATCAATTGACTCTTTGGGGTAATCTCAAGGCCACTCTCAAACAGGCCTTTACATTCAAGGGTCGTACTAGCCGTCACCAGTATACCTTGGCCTTGGGGGCAGCCTATTTATTCTATGCAGTCGTCTCCATGGCAGTAGGCTTTATCACTAACTTAGTCCAAGGCCTCGCTATCATCGATATCTACCAAAAGGCTCCTTTCCTCCTATCTTCTTCTCAAATTGTCGAAATGTACATGATGCAAGAATACGGTACCATTTTGAGCCTCCTAGGCCTTCTCTTCCTACTTGCCACCATCATCCTATTTATCCTCTTCTTAGCCTTTATTTCCGCCTCTGTACGTCGTTTGCATGATGCAGGCAAATCGGGCTTCTACATGCTCCTACCTGTAGCACTGGCTTTCTCATCCATCTTAGTTTTTGTGGTCGCTGTAGCTAGCCAAAACCCTGATCTCCTCTTCCTGATTGTCATCTTACAATTGGCCCACTTCCTAACTTCCCTTTATGTCCTCTACCTCTTAATTAAACCAAGTTCCTTAAATACAAGCTATGGACCTCTCCTTCCCGCCTTCCAAGCACCTATGAAAGCAGAAGAAGAGTTAGTAGAGGAAGATAATCTTGACCAAGTTTAGGATTTCCGCTAAAATCTATTCAAAAAAGCATAGTCAAACTAGGAAATCATTAAAACAAGCATTTAGATAATCTCCTAGGAATTATCTAAGCAAGAACGAAAAAGACCTGTAAGCTGAGCTTACAGGTCTTTTTTATAGGACTTACAAGTGAATATGCAATTCTTCCCCATCACCATGGCGGTGAATGTGGACATGGTAGTCCTCATCCACTAAGTTAACCGACTTCAAGAGATCTACCTCTTGCAAAACAGCTTGAGGACTATCATCCGCCACAATGCGATGCTTTTCATCAAAGAGAATAACCCTGTCTACCATGTCCGGCAGGCGGTGAAGGTCGTGAGTGGCAATTAATAAAGTCTTTCCCGCTTGACGAAGCATAGCTAGAAGGTCTAAAACTACCTTCTGAGTTCGTGGGTCAAGGGCAGCCATAGGTTCATCCAAGAGGAGGACCTCTGGATTAAGGGCCAAGGTAGCCGCTAGAGTCACCCGCTTTTTCTGCCCCCCTGATAGTTGGTAGGGAACGGCCTCCAAAAGGTCTTCTAGGCCTAATAAGACCACCATATCATGAACCCGTTGATCCACCTGGTCTTGGCTTAGACCCATTTGCCGAGGGCCAAAGGCAATTTCCTCGTAAACGGAAGGACAGAAAAGTTGGCTATCAGCCCGCTGAAAAACAATGCCCACATCCTTATGAAAGGCTTTCATATAGGCCTGATCCTTGAAACGATCAGCACTGAGGGACTGCTCCTTAAAGATAACCTGTCCAGAAGAGGCTTTGTGGATACCCGCTAGCAAATTGAGGACAGTCGTTTTACCAGACCCATTGGCCCCCACTAGGGCTACTGCCTGCCCTCTTTCTATGACTAGGGACAGGTCTTCTAAGACAGGTTGCCCATTATCATAGGCAAAGCCCACCTTATCTAAGGCGAAAAACATTAACGACCTCCCATATAAAATACATAGATTAGAAATACCATAATGATAGCCTTGAGGCC